>MVCQ01000169.1 GCA_002059205.1 Candidatus Latescibacteria bacterium 4484_107 | reverse complement strand
GGCTATTACAAAATGCGCCAGTATAAGCGGGCCTTGGTACGAACGTTGGCTACGATGATCGAGGATCAGTTTTTTACCGAAGAGGAGGCGCTGGACATCGCTCATGCGCTCCTGTTCGACAATCCCATCCGTCACTTCGGGCTGGATCGGAAAAAGATCGCGGAGAACATCGAGGTCCTGGAGCAGGCGTAAGGCAGGGATCAGGGAGAGGCAGACAATGAGAAAGTGAGAAAGTGAGATTCCAGCCTCTGCCCTCTGCCCTCTGCCCTCTGCCCTCTGCCCTCTGACCCTTGTTTTCCGAAAGGAGGAGGAACCATCGAAAGCCTTCACGAAATCATCGGCGTGATCCACATCCACTCGATCCATTCCGATGGCTCCGGGACGATGCCCCAGATCATCGAGGCCGGGCAACTGGCCGATCTGGATTTTCTCATCGTCACCGATCATGACACGTTGGAAGCGAAAGCCGCGGGTTGGGAGGGCTGGCACGAGCGTCTGTTGGTGCTGGTGGGCGAAGAGGTGGCCAGCCAGAATCAGCACTGTCTTGCGCTGGGATTGGAGGCGGAGATCGGCGGAGGCTTCCTCCATCGCAGATACCGGAGGGGGCATCGGAGTGCCGATCCGGAACCGCCACGCCGGATTCTCGAACGGATTGGGGAGCAGGACGGATTGAGTTTTATCGTGCATCCGCACGGGCGATACCGTCCTTTTTTTTCCATGCGAAGCTATGAGTGGAAGGAGTGGGGTTCGGACCGGTTCGACGGGATGGAGATCTGGTCCTATATGTTCGATTGGGTGCGCCATTTTCGGTTCTACAAATTCCGAAAATTTTACCGGGATCCCGATGCGCAGATCACCGGGCCATTCCCGGAAACGCTGGCGATGTGGGACCGGCTTTGCCGCACGCGCCGCATCGTCGGGATCGCGGGGGTAGATGCGCACGCCAAAACGAAAAGGACGCCGTTTGGCACGCTGGTTGTTTTTCCATACAAGAAGCTGTTTCGGACGATTCGGACGCACATTCTTTCCCAAGAAGGGTTTTCCGGGCAGTGGGCGGACGACGCACGGATTGTATACCGTGCATTGAGAGAAGGGCACTGTTTCGGGGCGTATGATCTCCTGTCATCGAGTGAGGGCTTTCGTTTTCTCCTCCGAAGCGAATGCGGAACTGCCATGATGGGAGACGAGATGCCCTTTTGTGAGGACGCCCAGATCGAGATTGTTGTGCCGCGCCGGGCTTCGATTCGGCTGCTTCGGAATGGGAAGGAAATTCGCCGAGTCGAAGGCGATTCGCTGCGTTTTCGTGCGAAGACCCCGGGGGTCTATCGGACGGAAGTGGCGCTCGGAGGCAGGCCATGGATTTATTCCAACCCCATCTATTTTTGGGAGGAGCATTCCCGTCCTGAATCTGGTGATTGGTGATTGGTGCGCGGGTGAGTGACGCTGAGTCGGGAGTGTAGATTTCCAATATCTGGATAACTTCGGGAAATTTTTGATGAGGGAGGTTGCTATGGAGGCATTGAGGAAGGCGGCGGAGATTGCGGTGCGGGAGTGTATGGACGTGCGGGCCGGTGAGTCCGTGTTGGTGATTTTGGATGCGCCGAAACGGAGGATCGGACTTGCGCTTTGGGAGGTCGCCAGGGACGTCGGCGCGGAGGCGATGGCGGTGGAGATCATTCCCCGAGATGTCAATGGGGAGGAGCCTCCGGGGGCCGTGGCGGCGATGATGAAGGCGGTGGATGTGATTCTGGCTCCGACGTCGAAGTCCATCACGCATACGGAAGCGCGGCGGGCGGCATGTGCATGCGGCGCGCGCGTGGCTACCCTGCCGGGAATCACGGAGGAGGTGATGATCCGCACGCTCAATGCGGACTACCGTGTGATTGCGGAGCGGTCCCGGCGCGTCGCGGAGGCGTTGAAGGGAGCGCGGCGTGCGCACATCACTTCAGACGAAGGGACGGATCTGACGATCGTGTTGTCTCCGGAGCGGTCCGCAGTGCCGGATACCGGGCTGGTGCACGAAAAGGGAGGATGCACCAATCTGCCCGCCGGGGAGGCTTACGTGGCTCCGCTGGAGGGGGAAAGCCATGGCGTGCTCGTGGTGGATGGCTCCATGGCGGGGTTGGGATTACTGAAGACGCCCATTCGGCTGACGGTGAGAGACGGATTGGCAGTGGAAATTTCGGGTGGTGAGCAAGCGGACGGACTGGGGGAAATGATCGCGCCTTACGGGGAATTGGGACGTAATATTGCGGAGTTGGGAATCGGGACGAACGATAAGGCCAGGGTGACCGGCGTGGTGCTGGAGGACGAGAAGGTGATGGGCACGGTTCACGTGGCCTTGGGGGACAATGCCTCGATGGGAGGAATGGTGCACGCGCCGGTTCATCTCGACGGCGTGTTGTTGAAGCCGACCCTCGTGGTGGATGGAACCGTGATCGTGGAAGCGGGAACGCTGATGATGTGAAGATCGGGCATAGAAAAGGGAGAGGTTGTCTAAAATGCGTGATTTGGGTCACAGGTTTATTCGGTGCAATGTGGTATCTTTTGGTAGTTTGATCGTATAGGAATTTTTATTTATCCCGTTGATTCAGTTTTTCGGGCAGAATTTTTTCCTATTAGGAGGCCAGGAAGCCGGGAGAAAGACGATCTCTACGTAATGCAGCCTGGCCCTTTCCTGGTTTCCTGGATTCCTAATAGAGACTTACCAAGGCCACTTGGAGGGCGCTAAGTCCAATGTTTCAGCGAAGAATCATTTTGCATTTTGCATTTTGCAATTTGTATTTTTCATTTTTCATGGCTTCTCACGGAGGAACCGATGCCCCATAGCATTTCGGAAAAAAAGACCTCCCCTCGCCTCCCGGATTTGCCGGCGCTGGGCGGGTTGAGGTGGTTTCGGCGGAAGGCCCTGACGGGGGGTGAGCAGGCTCGGGCGCGTTTCCAGGTGCGTCTGATGGGGGTGATCCACAGCGGAAAATTGGGGACGATGCTGAGGGTGATGGAGCAGGCGAAGGAGCAATTTTTCCAAAGTCCGTCCCAGTTCGATGCCAGGGAGTCCTTTCGCCTGTTCGAGAATGCGATCAATCTAATGAATATCCGGGAACGGCAGGTGATCACGGCCTCTAAGGATGTGCCGGAGGGGAGAGGGAATCAGGAGCTGTCCAGTGCGCTATTGAGGTTGGACAAGGCCCGGGAGGATCTCGGGGAGATCGTATGCTGCGTGGCGCGAAACGAGCTTCGGGATCACGGTCGGAAGCACGCAGAGTATGCGCGTAGAAAATTTGACGGCATCGGTGTGGGGGGAGAGATGCGGCTGTTTGAGGAGATCGAACGAAGTGTTCGAGCCAAATTTGTGGCGCTTTATCCGGAGTTGGATTCGTCCTGTCTGACGAAGATCGGGCAGGTTGTGGAGGATGCCCGCCCCGATTTGGAGAAGTGGCTGTCCCTGCAGCGCCCCCGGAAGGAGGCTCCGCTCGTTGCCGCACTTCCGAAAGGAATTACCGATAATCCGGGGTCGGAAGCTTCGCAGGTTTTTCCGGAATGCGGGCCGAGTTTCCAGCCATGCGGAAGTTATCGCAGCGCTCAAATCAGCTTGGGACGGATCCTCGACATTCGGGGCTGACGCGCCCTTTTCCAGAAAAAAAGGAGGCCATCAGGATAGGACTTGACTTTTCTGTCGAAATAAGCTATCTTAGCGTCATTATCTTCAGGCGCAACGCTCCCCTTCGACCGAGATGTACCATGCCAAAGTTTTTCGGCTGATATCCCAGTAGGTTACGGTCTCTGGCTTACGTCGCACGTCGCGCGTCCAGCCCAATCTCAAAAAAGGCAGAAGGGAACTACTCAGGCACAAAGCCAGCAGGCACCAAGGCAGAAAGTTGTTTGGACGTGATTTTCCTGAGTTGTGGCACGGATTATCTCAGGGATAAGCCGCATGGCTTTCTTCTTCTCAACGCACGTGAGTGCTTCCTTGATCCCCTTTGTGTCTGTTTGAATAGGTACTGCAGAAGGAAGATCGAGAAGCGGATCCAGCATTCCGCAGGAAAGTGAGCGGATTACCAAATTCCAAATCCATTCACCACTCACCAGTCATTGGAAGGTCAGGAGGTCCAGTATGTTAAAGAGAACAGACGTGGTTGTGCTTCTGTTGGTCAGCATGGTCTTCGGAATCGGGTGCTCGGTACCCAATGAGCCGGAAGCGCCGACCTGGGATACCCAGTTCGTGATTCCCATCGCGGATTACACGTACGAGTTTGAGGAGATGCTGGAGGAAGTCTCCGATATCAAGGATGAGGACGGCAACCAGGTTCTATTTGCGGAGGGAGATACGCTTTTCGTGATTCAGTATGACACCGAGCGTCCGGAGCGCTTTGAGGTGTATCAAAAGTTGGAGATGGATCCCTTAGTGAAGGAAAGCTATCGTCAGGAGATTGGAGATATTGTGATTGACCTTGAGGAACGGAACGACGCTTCTTTCCCCTTCCGTGATGTGTACAGCCAAGAGGATTTTGAAAAGCAACAAGGAGAAAAACGTCCCATTCCGGCGATCACCTTTGAAGATACCACCGGCTTGGCCATCGGGAGGGAGCAAAATTTTTACAGAATGTTGATCGAAGAAAAAGAAGGCGCCAATGAAATTAAGTTCCACTTGCACAATGGGCTCCCTGTTGATATCGCCAATTTGGCGGTGCTCCTGCTGAGCGAGAAGGGGTACGAAGATTTTGTTACCGGAGAACAGAAACCTCCGATGAGTTTCATTTCTGGCGGCTATGTTACCGATGTCCCCCGGGAGATGCGGGCCGGAGAATACGTGGAAGTGGTGCTGCCTCTTTACGGCAAAACGATCCCCAGAGACGTGGTTTTCAAAATAGAGGGATATACGCGTCAGCGCGGAAGCATGACTACGGTTGATACGACCTTCTCGATTCCGGTGGGCGTAAATCCCGCTACGGGCGAAGTGGTTTATCAAGATACGACCGTAACCTTGCCGGCGGATACGGACGATTGGGTGGAAATCAATGAGGAGTTACTCGATGCTTCCATAACGATGGAGATGATGGTATCGAAATTAGAGGCGGAGAAGGTGGAGGCTCGTATTCCCGCGCAGTACTCCTTTGACGAGAATACGTTCGATCTGAGAAATCCACAGATGACGATTCAGAGCGCCAAGCTCGCTCAAGGCAAACTACTGTTCGACATATCCAGTTATATGCCCGTGGATACCGAGATCATGATCGACCTGCCGGAGTTTGGGCGCACCAAGACGATTCACGTCCCGAAAAAACAGGGGGAGCAGATCACCACCAAGACAGCGATCATGGATTTTACGGGGGAGACGCTTTCCTTCCCGGATACGTCACGCCAGGAGTTGACCTATCGTGTAGAAGTGGTTACTTCAGAGGAAGAACGCGCTGTTATGTCGAATGAGGATTTTATCGACATAAACGTCCGCAGTGACCTCTTCGTCATCGATGAGCTTACCGGATACTTGGGAGGGAAGCATGATATTCCAGTGATGACGCAGGAGATTCCCTTGGGAGATATGCCGGAAGGTTTGGAAGACGGTATTTCCTTCAAAGAGGTGCGTCTCGATGTCCAGTTTTACGTGGACATGGGCGCCTCCGATGTCCCCATGACTGCGCATTTGGAGATTACGGGAAAAAAAGAAGATGGGAGAACAAAGGGGTTCGTTGTAGAAGAGCCGATCTCAAAGAGCGATACGTACATCGTAGATATTCCGTCCGAAAAAGCCACTGAGTTGGTGAATTTTATGCCGGATTCCATTCAGGTGGGCGGATACGTGAGTATGATGAAGGGAGAATTGAGTACTTTTTCCGCGGGTTCCGGTTTTCAGTTTGGGGGCACGGTAGAGGATATCCGGGTAAGTTTAATGATGCCTCTTATCTTCAGGCTCAGGCCGATCTCCATGACGATTGGGGAGGTCGAAGAAGTGGAGATCGAAGAGGCGGTTCGGGAACTGTTCGAGCGGGATGATGTGAAAAAGGTGTGTTTGCTTGGCGAAATCGACAACCGGAATCCTTTGAGTGGCAGAGGGCTGGTTTTGATCAGCACGGATCCCACGTCTTTCGATTCCACGGCCACCCTTGCGGCGCGGGCGAAGATTGACACGCTGGTGAACATGGACCTGCCTCAACCGCGTTTTTACGAGGATGGAAGCATCGCGGAGAAGGGGACGGCTGCAGTGAGCGTGGTGTTGGATTCGTCTGATTTTGACCATTTTGAGCATTCTCCCGTATTTATCAAAACCGAGGTGGCGTTGGATAATACCGATGTGGCTCCCAATGAGGAAGGTTGGGTCTTTATCAACCCTTCGGAGGATTTTATCAACATCAAACTCCGGGCGGATGTGGAAGTCAGGTTGGACGTTGATCGTTTGACGGAGTGAAAATGCAGGGATCAGGGATCGGGGGGCAGGGGCTGCGAGTAGCTTTCCGACCTCTGGCTTCTGATTTCTGACTTCTGATCAAGGAGGGAATTATGCGAGCGATACGTTTTTTCTGTTTGCTGTGTTTGCTGACTTATGCGGGAACGGGATCCGCGTGGGCGGCCGGAGAGTCGAACGCGCGGAGTATGGGGATGGGGGGGGCGTACACGGGAGTGGCTCGAAATCTGGATGCGCTGGATTGGAATCCGGCCAATCTGGGACTTTCCGGGGGGCGGTCGGTGGTCGTGGGATTGCCGGGCATGGGATTTGCGTTCGGTAATAATGTCCTCTCGACGGGCGTGTATGAGCGTTACAATGGCAAATATCTGACGGAGAAGGATAAGTCGGACATTCTGTATCGCATTCAGGACGGCTGGCGGTTTGATACCTCCTTCCGATGCGATGTCTTCGGACTTTCGGTGGGACGCATAGGGGTGAAGCATTGGGTGGAGTTTGCCTCGGATTTCTCGCTGACGCAGGCGCCGTTCGAGATGCTCTTTCGGGGAACGGAAGCGGGAAAGACGATCTCGCTGGACGATTTGGGGGCGGAGCTCGCGCTGTTGGACGTGACGGCGCTTTCCTATGCGTATCCCATCCCCCTTTCGCTCGTTGCCTCAGAGACAGAACGGTTTGGGGTCACCGAACTTGCGGTGGGAGCCACGGTAAAATACATCGTGGGAGGGGCATACGCGAAATTGGAGACTCCTGAAGGGCGATTGGTGTTCGACGAATATGTGATGCACGGGAATGGAGAAGCGTGGGTCGAGACCGCGGGCGTGACGTGGAATCTCGGCTCGGACAAGGAAGATGAGGATCCGGATTTTCACGCGGGGAAGATGGGCGGGGGATTCGCGCTGGATCTCGGCGCGGCGGCGGTGTTGAATAATAATCTGACGGTGAGCGTGGGACTTTTAAATCTCATCGGTGGCGTGACGTGGGATACGGACTGTGAGCGGGCGGTGTTTTCGTTTCAGGCGGATTCGCTGAACGTGGTCGCGGTGGCGGAGGATACCACGGATGGAGATGCGCTGTACGCATCGTCCGATACGTCGTACAGCATCGGATCGTTCGAGTCAAATCTTCCGGCGGTGCTGAACGTGGGGGCGGCCTGTCGGCTGAACATCGAGGAGAACGGACTTCTCGGTCTCCATCCCTCTCCGTGGTTGGTGAAGGACGTGGTCGTGGCGATGGACTGGCGGCAGGGATTGTCCAACGGATTGGGTGTCTCCACCACGCCGCGGATCGCCTTGGGGATCGAGAACAAGACGCTGAGAGGGATTATTCCTCTCCGATATGGAGTGGCGTTGGGAGGAAGTAAGGACATCGTGCAGACGGTAGGATGCGGGCTGGTTCTGGGCTCTTTCAGGTGGGACACCGCCTGGGAGAATCGGGGCCATTGGCCGTTTGTTTCGAGCAAGGGATTTTCCTGGGCTACGAGGTTTCAGGATTCGCTGAATGCCCTGGAGAAGCAGTTTCTTACCTGTTGCGAGAAACGGGGAGATGGTTGCGCCGAAGGAGTTGGCTTCCCCCTCCTTGCCTTTCTACCCCATTGCCTGAATTTCAAAGAGTTCAAAGAGTTCAAAGATTGCCTACGATTGCCAGCAGGCCATTTTTGAAATGTTTTCAGGAGGAGGTGTCATGTCGAGGATCAAACTTTCAGTATGTAATGAAATGTTTGAGGGGTGGGATATTGAGAAGGTTTTCCGGTATGCGGCGGAGTTGGGATACGATGGCGTGGAGATATCCCCGTTTACGCTGGCGGATTCGGTGACAGAGATCGCGCCGGAGCGCCGGCGGGAGATTCGCCGGGCGGCCCGGGAGGCGGGCGTGGAGATCGTGGGCCTGCACTGGTTGCTGGTGAGTCCGAAGGGGCTGTACATCAATCATCCCGACGATGCGATTCGCCGGAAGACGCGGGATTATATGATCGCACTGATCGAGTGCTGCGGCGATCTCGGTGGCAAGGTGATGGTCGTGGGATCGCCCAAGCAGCGGGATGTGCTGGAAGGGGAGACGTACCGGGCCACGTGGGAGCGGACGTTGGACGTCTTCGGGGCGTGCCTTCCGGTGACGGAGCGATGCGGCGTGACGCTTTGTCTGGAGCCATTGGACGGGGCGCAGACCAATTTTATCACGGACACGGCGGAGGCGTTGCGGATGGTGGAGGAGATCGCGCATCCGAATTTTCAGACGATGGTGGACGTGCGCAGCGCCAGTTTTGGCGAGCGCGAAGAGGTGGCGGACGTGGTCCGGCGGGTGAAGGATCACTTAGGGCATTTCCACGCCAACGATGCGAATTCGTTAGGGCCGGGGTTCGGCGACGTGGAGTACGCGCCCATCGCGGAGGCATTAAAGGAAGTGGGATACGAGGGGTACGCGTCGGTGGAGGTGTTCGATTTTACGCCGGGGCCGAAGGAGATCGCGTCGAGGAGTCTGGCGTATTTGAAGAAGTTCTTTTAGTTCTTTTTTACCGCGGAGAGCGCGGAGTTCGCGGAGAAAGACAAAGAAAAATCAGGTGAAGCTTAAGGTTGAGAAGGGCGGGATGGGTGGTTTCAACCTTACCCTCAACCTTTGCTTTGTTTGAAGTTCTCCGCGCTCTTTGCGGTCTCTGCGGTAAAATAAAGAAAGAGGGGGATCGGATATGAAAAAGACAATCCTGACGGTAAAAGCAGGAGAACACGACCGGCGTTATTGTCCGGTGACGGGCGTATTAGAGGAGAACATTGATGCGTCGAAGGGATTGGTGCTGAAGGAGAAGGCTACGGGATGCGAAGTGCCGTGTCAATCGGAGGAGACGGAAGGCGGCACGCGGTTATGGTGGATTCTGGATAATTTGTCCGCCGGAAAAGAGCGGGAATACGAGGTATCCGAAGGCGAGCCGAGCACATGCGGCGGCGTAACGTGCGTGGAGCAAGAGGGTCGGATTGACGTGACGATCGGGGGGGATGCGTTTACGTCCTACCACTTCGGAAGTTTGTGGGCGCGGCCTTTTCTCTCTCCTATTTTGGGACCATACGGGCTGCCGATGACGCGGCGCTTGGCTACTCCGGAGGATGAGGGGAACAAAGAGATGGATCATCCCCATCACCGTTCGTTCTGGGTGGCGTACGGCGAGGTGAACGGGGTGGACAATTGGTCTGAGAACCCAGGCCATGGGAAGACGCTGCACCGGTCGTTCGATGCGTTGACCGGCGGGCCGGTGCTGGCGCATATTCGTGCGCTGGGCGATTGGGTGAGCGCACAGGGCGAAAAGCTGTTGGAGGAGCGCCGGCGCCTGCGGATTTACAATCTTCCGGAATGGTGCCGGGTGGTGGATATGGAGGTGACGCTCACGGCCACGGAGCAGGATGTGTTCCTCGGAGATACGAAAGAAGGCGGGATCGCTTCGGTGCGCGTGATGCCCTCGATGGAGGTGCGGCATACGGGGAAGATCGAGAATGCGCATGGGGGGATCAACGAGGATGAGACCTGGGGCAAGCAGGCGATGTGGTGCGATTATTCGGGATGGGTGGATGGCCGGCAGGTGGGATTGACCCTGTTCGACCATCCGGACAGTTTTCGGTTTCCCACATACTGGCACGTGCGGGATTATGGATTGATGACCGCGAATCCCTTCGGGCTGTCCCATTTCAAGGAGGATTCGAATCAGCGGGGCGATCATACCATGAAGCAGGGCGATTCGCTGTTTTTCCGGTATCGGATGTTTCTTCATCCGGGGGATGCGACGGAGGGGAACGTGGGGGAGAAATACCACGATTTCGTGAATCCGCCCGTAGTGTGCGCAGCGAAATAAGGTGAACCTCGAAATGCCTCGGCTGACTCTGTTTGTCGGTCGGGGCATTTTTTATAGGTGCAACTCCCGTCGCCACGCATCGGGTGTCCCCGGAGACCGGGATGGTTGCGCCGCCCGCTTTGGGGTTCCATAGGCGATGGAAGCGAAAAAGGCTTGACAAGGCGTGGAAAAAATGGTACTATTGACTCTGTTCGGAAGCAGATCAAACTCGGGCTTCCTGTGAGGGGGTCCGATGGGGAGGTCGGATAAGCTGGTGAGAGTTTTAAGAAGCGCCTGAGGCGGAGCGAGCGCTTGCGCATCTTTTCACCGTACGAGGGGAACGTGGCTATTGAAAACGAAAAAGCAGCCGTGAACCGAACCGCGTATCGTGCCGGGGATATCGCCGGGCAGGAAGGGATGCCGTCCGGGCGTTGGGAGGAAGTTTTCCAGGGGATCAATCAACTCATTATGATTCTGGACCCGGAGCACGTAATTCTGGAAGCAAATCGCGCGGTGCAAGAGGCCACCGGCCTCTCCGGGGAGGAACTCCGGGGGGAGACGTGCTATCAAGTTTTTCATGGCGCCGACGAGCCTCCTCCGGGTTGTCCGCTGGTAGCGTTGCTTGCCTCCGGTCGCCCTGAGACCAGCGAGATGGACGTGGAGGTCTTCGGGCGCATGTTTCTTGTGTCCGTTACGCCGCTCTTCGACGACAGGGGCCGTCTGGAAAGAATTGTCCATGTCGCTACCGACATCACCGAACGCAAGCAGGCGGAGGAGCAGCTCAGTACAGAAATGGACAAGGCGCGACAGTATCTTGATGTGGCTGGAGTGATGCTGATCGCCTTGGACGCT
>MVCQ01000168.1 GCA_002059205.1 Candidatus Latescibacteria bacterium 4484_107 | reverse complement strand
CCAGCTTAATGTTAGCGTCCGGATCGCCTTGTTCAGAGTCATAGACGTATCCATATACGGTGCATTCTGTAAGTTGCTCCTTTTGCTTTTTCTTCAATGTAAGTTGGGGCTATCCCGGGAGCCTTACCTCCTCCTAATCCTCCAACTCATTGATCGCCTGCTTCAGCACAGCCGCTGACTGCTGAAACCGCTCGATCTCCAGGTCGCTGAGCGGAGACTGAATGACCTTAACAATGCCCGAACGATCCACCACCGTGGGGACACTCAAACAGACGTCGTCCACGCCATAATAGTCGTTGAGCAGACTGGATACGGTCAAGACGCTGTGTTCGTTGCGAAGGACGCTTTCCACGATCCGCACCAACGCAAGGGAAATCGCGTAGTACGTGGCACCCTTCCGCTCAATGATGTGATACGCGGAATCTTTGACCTGTTCAAACAGGCGATCTCTGACCTGCTGTCCGCATCCTCGCCCACAGAGGGTGCAGTAGGTCTCCATGGGCGTCCCGGCGATGTTCACCCGACTCCACGCCGGCACCTCGCTGTCTCCGTGCTCCCCTATGACGTAGGCGTGGACGTTTCTCGAATCAATACCGCAGTGGTGACTGAGCAAATACCGGAACCGAGCGCTGTCCAACAAGGTCCCCGAACCCATCACCAGATTTGGGGGAAAGCCCGATCTCTTCAGGGCCACGTACGTGAGAACATCCACCGGGTTGGATACCACGAGGAGCATGGCACGCTGAGTATAGGACACAATACGGGCGACGATGTCCTCCATAATCGCCGCGTTCTTCTTGACCAGTTCCAGTCGGGTCTCTCCCGGCTTCTGAGCGGCCCCGGCGGTAAGCACGATGATTTCGGCGTCCCTGCAGTCCGGATAATCTCCGGCCCGGACGATCGTCGGTCGTACGAAGGGCAGGCCATGATTCAGGTCCATCGCCTCTGCGACGCACTTCTCCCGATCCACGTCTATGAGAACGATCTCCGGTGCCAATCCGCTGATCATTAGCGAGTAGGCGAACGTGGAACCGACCAGACCCGCTCCCACGATGACGACCTTCGGCGGGGTTCATAGGGCACCCCGCGCGAAACGTAAAAATGCAGAGATCCACGACTTCGCTTCCAAAAAACAAGATGCCCCTGAGGGCCTCCTTTCCGACTGATGAATGGTGAATGAGCAACGGACACAGACAATGGATTCCAGCTTCTCGAAGGTATCCTTGTGCCAAGCTCTATCATTTCTAAAATAGCTCACTCGCTCTATTTTGTCAAGCACTATCTAAGCGTTGCTTAGTGCTCCTTGTCAGAAATCTTGCTTGCCCTGAAAAGCCGGAGTAAACTCGGCACTGGCAAAGACAAAAAGCCTCTAAAGAGGCTGGGGGGCAGTCCCTTCAGGGAGTTCATGACTTTCCCAGTGCCAGCTTTAGCTCGGCTTTCCACAGAAGTCAAAACCCTTCCAGACTTGTGACAAGGAACACTCAGCCCCTCACTCCTTCACCTCAAATACCATGTGCATATACGGCCCGCCGACTACATCCACCCTCGGCTCCGGGATCGCGTTCTTGTTGACGTCCAACAGAAAACTGAGCACATACCGCCCCGGCGGAAGATTGGGGAACGCGAACGTCCCTGTCGCTCCGTCTTTCCCCTTTTGAGCGACTTCCACCGGCACGACGAGATACGGATTGCGCAATGGGATGGCGGTCAGGATATACGGCGCGCCATAAGGATGGATGCCGGCTGTGATGCGCTCGTTGGGCCGCACCTTCCCGGCGATCTGGACGCGGCCTCGAATCGTATTTCCCTCGACCCGAACCGCATCCTCCTCTAATTTGAGGGATTTCACTTCGGTCTCAAAGAAATCCTCCGGGATATGGAAATCCACGTGCTCCGTGGTTTCCCCGGCCCACACCGGCACCTTCCTCCCATAGAAGAACGTGCGCTTATCCTTTCCCCGTTCCTTGCCCGGAGCGTAGTCTTTCGCCACCTCGCGCACATACACGAACTTCTCTCCGGGCAGCAGGTTGTCTATTCGATACGCGCCGGAATCGTCCACCAGTATGCGCTTGCCCCAGAACGGCGGTCCGGCGGAACTGGGATACTGAGGCCTTCGTATCACGCCGACCAGCACCTTTTCATCGCCGGGATAGTCCACCTTACCCGAGATGGCCCCGAACCCGCGCTCCGGATCGAACGGCGGATCAGGCGTATACGCGGGATTCACCATTCGAATCGTTTCGCCGATGATCCCTCTGGCCCGCGTGTGATCGAAGCGCGACCCTTTTCCGGCATAAGTCACCTTCTCGAGCACCTCCGCCTCGGTTACGATGTACCCGACGGCGTCGTTGGCCAGCGTCACGAGAATCGCGTTCTCGAACCCACAATGTTCCCGAAAGTGGATGGCCACGTCCGCCACCACTTCTCCGGGGATCATCGCGATCACGGTCTCCTCATCGAAGGTGAGCGTCTGGATCAGCGTGCCCTCCAATCGGCCCCGACGCGGATGGCCCGAGGGCAGATCCTTCCGAAAAGAAAGGGGGATGACCTTCGCCCGAAACGCCATCCGAAGCTCCGATTTCGTCTTTATTTCTCCGATCATCTCCAGCACCGCGCCCGCAATCGTCTCCGTCATGGCCTGTTTGACGTGCATCCGAACGCCATTCAGCTCATTCCGTGAGCCGGATATGCCTAAGCCCACCTGATCCCCGGCAGCACCCTCCGCGAACATCGTGAAGATCGTCGGGGCATAGTCCTTGCCCGCCTCGTTGTAGCGCGGCCAGAGCATCCGCTTGGCGTATTCCAGCTCGATATACGTCCGTGCGTATCCCGGCCAATCCGGGCCCACTTCTCCCACGCGTTGCGGCCCCCACGACTTCGTGAATATCACGGGATGCGCACCGAAATCAAAAAAGACGCCCTTCACATTCCCTGCCATATCGTCCACCCGGATCACGTATAAATCCGTGAACGTAGGCCCCATCAGCTTCTCGCGGTTGTTCACAATATCGCGGCGCAACGTCCGCTTCCCCACTCCGATCTTCGCCGGAAACATCCCCTCCATCGCCTGCTTTACGACCTCGGCGCTCCGCTTCGCAAGCAATTTTCTGACCTTGTCGTCCTTCGCGCGCCGGTCCGTCACCCTCGGGTACGCGTGATTGTGCGTCGCGGCCAGAATGATGTAATCTCTGGAGATCCCGGTCTCCGCCGCAATCACCTCCTTGACCGCATCCGCGTCCCTTAAATGGATCCCGATGATATCCATCTCCACCAGCGCCACCCGCAGATCCCCGACCTGGAGCACGAGCGCCTTCACGTAACAGGGATCGCCATACGTCTCCGTGACCGGTTCGGCCTTCCCATAGGGCAGCAGCACCGCCCAATCCGGCGTAATATCCACCGTGGCCATCCCCACCCAAAGCGCTCCTTCGGCGCTGCGTTCAAGCAGTTGCCCCATCTCCTTCGCCCGATCCGAAGGCGCGTCCGATGCCTTCTCCGCCGGCGTATCCCCCGTAAAATAGTCCGTGTGGAGCCCCATATGCGCCGAGGGGAGCCCGGATCCCAGAAGTATCCCGATGACCGCGATGGTCCCGATCTTCACATAGCTTGTAGCTTTCATACACTCCTCCGTGTTGTAAGATTACATTGTTTGCCTGTTTTTGATCATGCAACGCCCTCCCTCAAACCCCGGCAGACTGCACATCCCCCTCTTCACTCCTTACGTTGCATCTCGGATAGATAGTCCACCACGGCCTGGCGTTCGGCCTCGTCGAGCTTCGTCCCTTTCCGGATCATTCGGGCGACCGATTTCTCCCAGCCCGCTTTGTTCTTGCGGGCTTTGTCCACGCGCTTGAGTTTGTGACATCCGATGCATCGCTCCCGGACCAGCTTGCGGGCGTCCGGAACCATGCCGACTCCGAAAGGTTTGGGAGCGCCGGGCTCAACGGGCAATTCCTCGAAGTTCGACCACTCGTTGAACCCGCCGTCGTAATGCTTCACCTTCGGGTATCCGAGGATATGCTTGAGCGTGAAATAGACGTGCGCCGACATCCGGCCCTGCCCGCTGGATACGATCACGGTCTTGTCCGGTGTGACGCCCAACCTCTCGTAGATCTTCTTCAGTTCCTCCTTGCTCCTCCATGTTCCATCTTCCCTGAGGTCATCGCCCCAGAAGTGGTGAATAGCTCCTTTGATCGGCCCCTTTCTCTTCTTTGGATTCTGGTCATCGGTATAGAGGGGACGGGGGCTCACGTCCACGAGAACGGCTCCTCCGCGATTTACAATCTCCTTCACCTCCTTCGGATCGGCCCTGACCTCCTCGTTGCGCTTTTTGGGAAGACGGTACCGCGTCGGCGCAATCTTGGAAGTGTCCTGGGTTACGGATCGTCCCTCCGACCGCCACTTGCTGAACCCGCCGTCCAGAACCGCTGCGTGTTGGTGTCCTATGGTATCCAAAGCCCACACGAGATAGGGGGCCATGAATTCGCCTTCCCCGGAATAAACCACCACCGTCGTGTTTGCTTCGATACCCATCTCTCCGAGTAGCATCGCCAGCGCTTCGGGCGAAATCAGCTTCGCAGGCCCCCCGCCGTCTGGTCCGCTCAGCGCATCGGGACTCAGGTAAACCGCGCCCGGAATATGTCCCTGCCCATACTCTTTGTTGCTGTCCCTGACATCCACGATCCTCATGTTCTTCTCCGATACGCGGGCGGTCAGCCATTCGGTGTCCACCAACGTGGAAGACGCCTCCGAAGCCATAATTGGGATGACGAACAACATCGTAAAGAGCATTTCTTTTTTCACGAATGTCCCCTCCTTTCCATGGTCCGGCCTACTCCAACAACAGGCGCCCAATGTTGAACCCGAAGTATAAATCCCTGGCATTCGTTCCCAGCATAAGCCGCCGCGTCCCGATCTCCGAACTGTTCCCCAAGAGCACCATAAAGCGATGTCCGTAAGTTCGGAGGCCGAGGCCGAAAGCGAAACAATCCACCTCGTCGTCTCCGCCCAGAACCGGGAAGTATTCCCCGATGAGACTCAGGTGCTCCAGAAGCCCCACGTCAAGCCCGAAGCCCATGCCTGCGCTCCCTTCATAGCTATCATACCCGAAATTGACGACCGAGGTAATCCTTTTCAAAACAGGTGTACTTTGCAAAAGCAATTGGCCGAAAATTCCTCGTTTTCTTTCCTGAATGCCGGGCTTAAAACTGAAGAATTGAACCGCCGCCTGACTTCGTAGCCTATCAGGAACGACGTACGCGTATCTCAAACCCACTACGTATTCCTTTTGCAATCGGATATGCGAAACGCCCAACTCGAGTTTTTCCCGGAGGGCAACTCTCAATCCGATGCGGACGTTCGCCCCCATATCCATCCCGAAAAAGGTATCCAGCGGCTCCTCGGCGA
>MVCQ01000167.1 GCA_002059205.1 Candidatus Latescibacteria bacterium 4484_107 | reverse complement strand
AAATAGGCGCGTTGGTGAGAAGTGATTGGTGAGTGGTGGGAAATTCTGGAAGTTTGTCTGTTCAATGGTTTTTACGTTGAGAGCGACTGAGGAGAACAAAGTGATTAAGATTAAAACAAAACTGCCAGGCCCGAAGGCGAAGCAGTTTTGTTTTAATCTTAATCACTTTGTTCTCCTCAGTCGCTCTCAACGTAAAAAACCATTGAACAGACAAACTTCCAGAATTTCGCACCACTCACCAATCACTTCTCACCAACGCGCCTATTTACTCACCACCACCTTCGTATGCCTCAACACCTTATCACCCAATGTATAGCCCTTCTGCACCTCCTCCATCACCGTACCGCTTTCGTGTTCCTCGCTCTCCATCTGCATGATCGCATCGTGGATATTCGGATCGAAGGGCTTGCCCACGGAATCGAAAGATTTCAGGCCTTCGGCCTTCAATACGTCGTGCAATTGTCCGAAGATCATCTCAACGCCCTTCCGAAAGGACTCCAGGGTCTCATCGTCTCCTTCGTGATTCAGGGCGCGTTCAAAATTGTCCAGCACTGGCAGAAGCTGCGTCACCAAACGTTCGTTCGCCGATTGAACGAGTTCGGCGAACTGCCGGGCGGAGCGCCGCTTGTAATTGTCGAACTCTGCCGCCAAACGCATCCAGCGATCATAATATTGAGCCGCTTCAGCCTGCGCTTTCTCTAATGGGGTTTGTTCCTCCCCGGTCTTCTCCTCTGCCTCTTCTTCAGCCCGCTTGTATCTCCTCCGCCGCCTCCTTCTTCTCCACTTCCTTCTCCTCCACTTCCTTCTCCTCCGCCGCCTCCTTCTTCTCCACTTCCTTCTCCTCCGCCAGCTTTATTTTCCCCTCTTGCGCTTTCTTCTTTTTCATCAACCTTCCTTTGCTCCTTTGCTCCATTTTTGGATTTCCGATTTTTGCTCCGTAATGTACAATTAATTCTCAATCCTGCAACACGTCTCCGACCAACTTCGCCATATAATCCACCAACGCCGCGATCTTCGGGTACGGCATACGCGTAGGCCCGACGATGCCCACCACACCCGCCACGTTCCCCACGCGATAAGGCGCGGTCACCAAACTGCACGCGTGCATCGCATCGGGATCGTTTTCCGCACCGATGGTGACGTAGATGCCCGGACGATGGATGCGCTCGCTCAACAGAACCGCGACCGGATCCCGCTCCTCGAACAGGCTCATAAATTCCGCCAGGGTTTCGCGATCCTGAAATTCCGGCTGGAAGAACATGTGGGATGTTCCGCCCACATGGAGGTCCTCCGAATGCTGAAACTGAAACACCTCGTCCGCCTCGTCCATGAATATTCGAAGCAGCTTTGGATCGCCCTTCGAAGCGGATTGTATGCGCTCCTTCATCGAGTGCTGAATCTCCTCGATTGTCAGTCCGGAGAGACGTTCGTTGAGCACGCGCGCAGTCTCGGGTTCCAGGATATCCTCGGTGCGGTGTTCCTTCATGGCCGCTTCGACTTTTTGATCGATTTCCGCCTGCTCTTCTTGGGACAGCGTTTGCTGAGACATCAAAGTATCCACGTAGAACCGATACCCCTTGTCCGTCGGAATCCGCCCCGCGGAGGTGTGCGGCTGCGATACGTAGCCCATCTCCTCCAGATCCATTACGACATTCCGGATCGTAGCGGAACTGATGCCGAGATGATATCGTTTGGAAAGCGTTCGCGATCCCACCGGGACGGCCAGGGTAATGTACGAGTGAATCAACGATTCCAGGACCGCTTTATCTCGCTCCGAAGGTTCGTTCATTATGGAAACTCCTTAAAACTACGAAGGCATCAAGACGCGCAACATGCTGTTCCTCTTTGGCTTTGTGGTAGAGGTCTTCTCAGAGGTAACTCACCACTCCAAAAGGGAGACAAGCACAGCAAATTGTACAGGTAAAAATAACAGAATTGAAGACATTTGTCAAGTCAAAACCCTATTTATAGGTTGACGGGAAGGGATAAAAGTTGTATATTTAATGGCAAACTGCGAAGTCACTTGTGGGGCAAGAGGCAAGCCTCCGCGTTCCCCGCAAGGACGCGGGTAATCGGTGCATCATAATTTTCGGTTTCCGGTTTTCATTTTTCAATTTGCATTTTTCATTTTTCAATTTATAAGAGGTGTCTATGGCCACATCTTCCGTTTCAGAGCGTCGGCTCAGCGAAGTGCTGGGCATTCTTTTGATTGCCCTGTCCGTGCTCGTTGCGATCAGTCTCGTTTCGCATTCGTCCGAGGATTATCCGAATTCCGACCTCGGAGCCGCTCAGGCGCAGAATTGGGCGGGCAAAATCGGGGCGCAGATCTCTGATAAGCTCTTTTTCGCATTTGGCTATGGCGCTCTGGTGACGCCTGTATTGCTGTTCCTGTGGGGATGGAATCGGGTACGTAAAGAGGCTATGCGCAGGCTGGTCGCCAGAACAGTGGGGATTCTAATACTGCTGGTGCTCTATTGCTCGGCCTCTGCGTTGCCCCCTTGGGATCGCAGTACGGCTTTTAAGCTCGGGGGAACTATGGGATGTGGGTTGGCCTTCAAGTTTTTCATCCCCTATCTGGGGCGTATTGGAGCAGCCATCCTCGTCGTGGCTTTGGGAGCGGTCGTGCTGATTTTGGCTACGGGCCTATCCTTCGGCTGGATCTTTGCCATTCTTGAAAAAGTGAAAAATATACGGCTCCCCCTCGGGCGAAAGAAAGCGGTACGCAAGCCGCAAAAGCCAAAATCGCCCCCAAAGCGGAAGGAGCCCGCGGGAGCCAAACAGGAGGAGGTCACAACCATCCGGCGGGAAAGCGTGGCCGCCCCTTCTATGATCGAGTTCCATAAACCGGAAATCATCGAGCCGGACGAGGAAGAAGAGGAAATGCCCGCTCAGGCGAAGACCATGATCCCGACCCAGCCTCTGGAGATTCTTTACCGGTTGCCCGCCCCTTCTCTGCTCGACCCCCCATCGGACAAGGGCGAGCGGCAGAGTAAAGAAAAACTCCTCCAGAACGCAGAGACTTTGGAAGCGCGGCTGGAGGATTTCGGCGTGCAGGGCAAAGTCATTCAGGTGCGGCCCGGTCCGGTGATCACGCTGTATGAGGTGGAACCTGCTCCCGGCATCAAGGTCAGCCGCATCGTCAGCCTTTCCGACGATCTGGCGATGCTGATGCGGGCGAGCCGCATCCGGATTCAGGCGCCGATTCCGGGGCGGGGCGCCGTCGGCATCGAGATCCCCAATCCAAAGCCCGCCATCGTCTCCCTGCGGGAAATTCTGGAATCCGAGGAATTCGTAAATTCACCCGCCAACATTCCACTTGCCCTGGGGAAAACCATTGCCGGAGACCCCTTCTGCGCGGATCTGGCCGCCATGCCGCATCTGTTGATCGCCGGGGCCACGGGAAGCGGCAAATCGGTGTGCATTAACACCTTGATTTCCAGCATCCTCTTCAGGTCTTCGCCCGAGCACGTACGCTTCATTATGGTGGATCCAAAAATGCTGGAATTGTCCATGTACAACGACATTCCCCACCTGATGACCCCGGTGGTCACGGATCCGAAAAAAGCGTCCGAGGCCCTCCGCTGGGGCGTGGCTGAAATGGAAAAACGCTATCGCAGCATGGCCCAGTTGGGCGTGCGGAACATAGAGGAATACAACAGCCGCCTCGTGGTCATGCGTTCCGAGCTTAGGGACGCCGACGATCCTCAGGTGACCCTGCCCGCTCCGTTGTCCTATATCGTGGTGATCATAGACGAGTTGGCCGATCTGATGATGGTCGCCTCCAAAGACATCGAGGACTCCCTGGCTCGTTTGGCGCAGATGGCCCGGGCCGTGGGCATCCACATCATCATCGCCACCCAGCGTCCTTCGGTGGATGTGATCACCGGAGTCATCAAAGCCAATTTCCCCACGCGCATCGCCTTCCAGGTCGCCTCCAAAGTGGACTCGCGCACCATCTTAGACGCCAACGGCGCCGAAAATCTCCTCGGACGCGGAGACATGCTCTTCCTTCCTCCGGGAGTGCCCGCACCGATCCGCATCCACGGGGCGTATATCTCCAGCGAAGAAAGCGAACGGCTCGTCAAATCTCTTAAAAAACAGCGGATCGAGGCGCAGCGGGTGGAGATCTTCGACGAAGAAGGGGAAAACCTCTCTTTGGAGGATGCCGAAGGCCGGGACGAACTCTTCGATGAAGCGCTCGAATTGGTCGTACGCCACCAGCAGGGCTCCACCTCCTTCCTCCAGCGCCGTCTCAAAATCGGGTATGCGCGCGCCGGACGTCTGATGGATCAACTGGAATCCGCCGGCATCGTCGGGGCGGCCAACGGGAGCAAGGCGCGTGAAGTGCTCGCGGATGAACGGTATCTGATGGATAATTCGTGAAACGTGAAACGTGAAGCCGTTGTCTTTGAGTTTTTCTCTGCGTCCTCTGCGCCTTTGCGATGCGAAATCGGCCCTATGAAAACACTTGCTGTTTCAACAATTACACAGGCTGTCAAAACGCTTTGTGTGGATGCCAATCTCCATCTCGGTGACGATGTGGTGGAGGCGCTGCAAAGGGCGATCCCGGAGGAGTCCTCTGAGTTAGCGCGATCTATCCTGTCGCAGCTTGTGGAGAACGCACAAATCGCAGCCACAGACGAGGTGCCGCTCTGTCAGGACACCGGATTTGCGGTCTTTTTCGTGCGGATCGGACAAGACGTGCGTGTGGACGGCGACGTCGGGGAAGCGATCCAGGAAGGCGTTCGACAGGGCTACCAGGAGGGCTACCTGCGTAAGTCCATCGTGGGCGATCCCCTCCGCAGGACGAATACCGGAGACAATACCCCCGCAGTCATCCATTACGATCTCGTGCCCGGGGGGCAGATCGAAATTCGGTTCGCTCCTAAAGGCGGAGGAAGCGAGAACATGAGCGAGATCCGCATGCTCCGACCCGCCGACGGGATCGAGGGCGTCCGGGCGTTTGTGGTGGATCGGGTGCGGCGCTCCGGAGGCAATCCCTGTCCTCCGCTGGTTGTGGGCGTGGGCATCGGAGGCACGTTCGAAAAATGTGCCGAACTGGCTAAACGCGCGCTCTTTCGTCCCGTCGGAGCACGAAATCCCGATCCCTTTTACGCGGACTTGGAGGAGCAATTGTTGGAGGAAATCAACGCGCTCGGCATCGGCCCGCAGGGATTGGGAGGACGCACTACCGCCTTGGACGTGCACATCGAGGTGTTCCCCTGTCACATCGCCAGCCTTCCTGTAGCCGTCAATCTGCAATGCCACGCGGCGAGGCACGGGCGGGTGATGCTTTGATTTCGGATTGCAGATTGCGGATTTCGGAATGAAAAAAACCGTAGACCGCAATCCGCTGCAGGATGAAAAATGGAAGAATATCATATCAATATCTTCTACAGTGAAGAAGACGAAGGGATTATTGCGGATATCCCCGATTTGAAGTATTGCTCTGCTTTTGGTCCGACGCCGGAAAAAGCGCTGCAAGAGGTATTGACGGCAAAGGAAGCGTGGCTTGAATCCGCCTTTACCACCGGTAGCCCCTCGTTATCGTCCAGTGATCTATCAAGTTGCGTGAATAGGCAATTCTAACAAAGACCCGGGAAGATATCTTCTATGCTCCACCTAACCACACCGCTGTCCGAAGCCACCGTCCGAAGCCTCCACTCCGGCGATCAGGTGCGTCTGAGAGGGATGCTTTACACAGCCCGCGACGCAGCCCACCAAAGGCTCGTTGCTTTGCTGGATCGCGGAGAGGAACTTCCCTTCGATCTGGTAGGACAGGTGATCTACTACGTGGG
>MVCQ01000166.1 GCA_002059205.1 Candidatus Latescibacteria bacterium 4484_107 | reverse complement strand
TAGATTGCACCGCAAAGACGCAAAGGCCGCAAAGGACTTCAATCCTTATGCCTTGTCTTTGTTTGCGTGCTTTGCGCCTTTGCGGTGAATCATGATCCCATGAAATGAGAATAAGCTATGCAGAGAAATAGAAGAAATAGCCTCCTGCCTTCTTCCCAGCCTCCGATGTGGTCCTGGCGCGGGATAGCCCTTGCGCTCGTTTGCACGCTTGCGCTTTTTCTGCTTTTGCCCTTTTCGGAGATGGTCTCCACCGGGGAGGAAAGCCGCTCCGATCTTTCCGTGCGCCGGGTGGATACTACCACGCTGTTTCAGCCGCCTCCTCCGCCGAAACAATTTCCGCTGAGAAAGCCGAAGCCGGCAAAGGCCAAATTGTCCAGGCCGAAGCTGACTCAGACGCCTCGGCAATTGGCTCCTTTGCAGATCGCACTCGGTCTGGACCTGGGAGACGTAGGCGGCGATTTCAGTCTGGATTGGTCGCCGACGCCCGAATCCCAGCCTCAGTTGAACGCGGACGAGATGGTGTTCGAGCTTTCCGAGGTGGATCAGCCTCCGCGCCCGCTGGTGAAGGTGCCGCCGTTCTATCCGCTGAGTGCGCGGGCTAAGGGCATCGAGGGGAAGGTGGAACTGGTGTTCGTGGTGCAGGCCGATGGAGCGGTGAGCGACGTGGAGGTTACGGATGCCTTTCCCGGAAAAATCTTTGTGGAGGCCGCGTTGCGAGCGGTCCGGCAATGGCGGTTCAAACCCGGAACCAAGGAGGGGCAGGCGGTGGCTACGCGGGTGCGGCTGCCTTTATGTTTTCGATTGGAGGATTGATAGAACACCGTAGGGCGTAAAGCGTAAAGCGTAAGGCGGAGGCTGGGGATGGATGGACGCGCTACGCTTTACGCCATAGGAGGATTGATGGAAATGCAAAATGCAACGTGCGAAGTACAAGGAGAAAGCCGAGCTAAAGCTGGCACCGGGAACAACACAAAGTCCCTGAAGGGACTCAAACTCAATCTTAGCCTCTTCAGAGGCTTCTTGCCTTTGCCAGTGCCGAGTTCACTCCGGCTTTTTTGGGGACAATCCCTTTTTTGCAAGGCACTACTTATCCAAACTCTGGCAGTTCTTCTTCTATGCTCTGTGGCTTGGGGCGGATCGAAGGATATAGAGCACCGTCACCGTGAGGCTCAGGAACCCACGGTGTCTGCTCAGGAGGCGAAAGTTTTAAGGCAAGTTGCGGATCGGGCGGAATCCGATCCGGCGGCGGCTGTGGCGTTGCTCGCTTCGGAGATCACTCCTGAATCGAGTGCCGCGCTTGACGTTGCGCTGGGCAACCTGAACGTCCAGCAGGATGAATTGGAGAAGGCTGAAGAAGCATACCGCGCGGCGCTTGAGAAGTTACCCACCTTTGCCCGCGCCCGGATGAATCTCGCGCAGGTCCTGATCCGGCAGGAAAAATCAGGGCAGGTCATTGAGACGCTTCGCCCTGTCCTAACCAGCGGACAGGCCCGCCCGGAGACTTTCACCTTGCTCGGATATAGTTTTTTGTTGCAGGGGCAATCGCTTCCGGCGGAGACGGCCTATCGCCAGGCATTGCTTCTCAAACCGGAGGACGTCAATAATTCTTTAGGGCTGGCGAAATGTCTGCTCGAACAGGAGCGTTATTCCGAGGCAATTCGATTGTTGGAAGATTTGGTGGAGCGCGAACCTCAACGATCGGAGTTGTGGGTACTTTTGGCCAACGCCCATCTCGCATTGGAGCAGCCCGATCAGGCCATTGTTAACTTGGAGTGCGTGCGCCGGCTTGGGATCGCTTCCACCGAGGCGCTGGCCACCTTGGGAGATCTCTACCTGAATTGTCGGCAACCGGCTGAAGCCCTGTCTGTCTATGAGGAAGCCTTTGCCAGAGAAGCCCCCCCGCTCGAACGACTCCTCCGCTCCGCCGAAGGATTTCTTATGCTGGGTATGCCCGCCGAATCGGAGACTCTGTTGCGACAGGCTCGTAGAGTGGCGGCTTCGCTCAATCCTGACCAGCGCCGCAAGTTGCTTCGATTGGAAGCCCGGCAAGCCTATCTCAGCGGTGACCGAAAAGCGGCTCTCATGGCGTACGAGCGACTTTTGGAGGAGCATCCGCTTGACGGCGATGCCTTGATCGCTCTGGGAGATCTGCATCGGGAGGCGGGCGAACTGGAGGAAGCGATGATGGCTTATGAACGCGCGGCCCGGACTTCCGGTAAAGAAGCTCAAGCCTTCGTCCGGCAGGCACAGGTCGAGGTAGAGCGGGAACGATACGCCAAGGCTGTGGAACGCCTGGAGGCGGCGCAGACGATAGATCCCCGGCCCAACGTAGCGTGCTATCTGGAGCAGGTGAGACGGCTTGTACGATGAGCGTTTCTATCCTGATCGCAGGACCATTTTATCTTTGACTCTCAGAGAGTTATGAAAGCCCGCTTGAAGGGCACTAAGTGCTGTTGTGTTCCGGGCGATCTCAAGGCATTTTCAGAAGGAAATGCCTTTTTTGTGTGTACGAGATACTTTTTTCTTGACATTTTTCTGAAAAATTCTTACATTAGCAAGTCTAAGATGCGAAGGACGAGCCGATGTAGCTCAGTGGGCTTAGAGCGGTTCATTTGTAATGAACGGGTCGGGGGTTCGAGTCCCTCCATCGGCTCCAGTTTAGACGATGGGGGGATGGTTCAAGTGAGGGGAAGAGGGTGAATGTTCGCGCTGATGAGAATGGCCTCATTTGGAAGAGAGGAAGTTCACGATGGGAACAAAAGTAGTAGAAGCAAATTTTAGAGAAAACTATTGGGATGTTTACTACGTTCCCGATGAGGTTATGATCAAATCTTTTGAAGAGCTTCCAGGGGATGAGTTGGGCGCTAAAGTGACCTTCTACTCACTCAGGAAGGACTTTTCTCATTTTCTCTATTCCGTAGATGGGGGGGATTTTCAGG
Organism: Candidatus Latescibacteria bacterium 4484_107; assembly: GCA_002059205.1. GTDB lineage: Bacteria > Latescibacterota > 4484-107 > 4484-107 > 4484-107 > 4484-107. The sequence continues at coordinate 2,393 of MVCQ01000166.1, read as the reverse complement.
AATCGCCGGATGGCGCTATTACCGTGCGTTTCGCGGATAGCGCATCGCATCAGGAAAGCACGGTTGCGTTGAAAGCGATGTTCCGGGACTCCAAGAGCCGTGAGTTTACCCTCAAATTCGGTTATCATCCCTCGTTTTACGAAGCCAGCCGGAAGAAGGATTACCCCAATACGATTATCGTGACGAGCGACCCCATATTGAGCTTTTGTCCTGATGCAGTAAGGGCAGAAGATTGGACATTGCCCAAACCCACCTCAGAGGAAATAAAATACGCATCAGGAAAATGGGGGGATTTGATAAAAGGTGCAGGGACAGATTATGAAAAGGCGCAGATATTAGCCAAAGCACTGATGCATGACCTCTGGCCTCACAATGGTAGCCCGTCGGATGAAATGAAAGGCTTGTCTCCCTTTGAACAATATGAGAGGATGATCGCAGGCAAAGATCATGGTTTCTGTACGCACTTTGCATCCACCTTTGTTTGCGCCTGCAACGCGCTTGGTATTCCCGCACGTCGCATACATATAGAGGAGGTTCACTCTTTCTCAGATAAGTGTACGGTTCAATTAGAGTCTATGCACGCTGGCTCGGAGGTTTTCGATCGTCGGTTGAATCAGTGGATATGGATGGATTTGAGATTATTTGCATTGGGGGCCTATCTCGGAGAAGAAGGTCCACTTACTATGGCTGAATTTCACCTATTTATTAATCAAGCCGAAAGAAGGAAAAGGCTGCGGTTGCTTATTTACGATATGGAAACAAAATCAGAAAAGCTGCTTCCACTGGATGAATGCTCCCAGAAAACCCTTACCTGTTATATAGGATGTGGCACTGAATTTCATTATAGGAAGGTAACCTCATAGGACTTACGGTCAGGCGGGGAGATGCCCGAGTGGCCAAAGGGATCAGTCTGTAAAACTGACGGCAACGCCTACGGAGGTTCAAATCCTCCTCTCCCCACCATCGGATATCCCATTGCTTGGGCGGGAATAGCTCAGCTGGCTAGAGCGTCAGCCTTCCAAGCTGAGGGTCGCGGGTTCGAACCCCGTTTCCCGCTCCATAGTTATCTCATGTCCCACGGCGGAAGTTAAAAACCCGCAATGGGTGGGTTCAATTGCGGGTACTTTTTTTGCCCTGATTTACTTAAGCCCACGTAGCTCAGGAGGTCAGAGCACATCCTTGGTAAGGATGGGGTCATCGGTTCGACTCCGATCGTGGGCTCCAGAATGGCGAAGGCGAAGTTTGAGCGAACGAAGCCGCACGTAAACATTGGTACGATTGGTCACGTGGATCATGGGAAGAGCACGTTGACGGCGGCGATCACGCGGGTATTGGAGAAGAAGGGATTAGCGACGTATGTACCGTTTTCGGATATTGACAAGGCTCCGGAGGAGCGGGAGCGTGGGATAACGATTCAGTTGGCTCACATTGAGTATGAGACGGAGAACCGGCATTACGCTCATGTGGATTGTCCGGGTCATGCGGATTATGTAAAGAACATGATCACGGGGGCGGCGCAGATGGACGGGGCGGTGCTGGTGGTATCCGCGGCGGATGGTCCGATGCCGCAGACGCGAGAGCATGTATTGTTGGCGCGTCAGGTGAATGTGCCTTCTATCGTGGTATTTTTGAACAAAGTGGATATGGTGGACGATGCGGAGTTGCTGGAGTTGGTGGAATTGGAGGTACGGGAGTTGTTGTCGGAGTATGATTTTCCTGGGGATGAGATACCCGTGATCTATGGGAGTGCGCTCAAGGCGTTGGAGAGTGGAGATCCTGAGAGTGCGGAGACGAAGTGTATTTTTGAGGTATTGGAAGCGATAGACAGGTATATTCCGACGCCGGAGCGGGATGTGGATCGTCCTTTTTTGATGCCGGTGGAGACGGGTCGTGTGGAGCGTGGCGTGATAAAGGTTGGGGATTCGGTGGAGATTGTTGGGATACGTGAGACGCGGAAGACGGTGGTGACGGGGGTGGAGATGTTTCGGAAGTTGCTGGATCAGGGTCAAGCGGGAGACAATGTAGGGTTGTTGTTGCGGGGAGTGGGGAAGGAGGAGTTGGAGCGTGGGATGGTATTGGCGGCACCTGGGAGCATCACGCCGCACACGAAGTTTGAGGCGGAGGTATATATATTAACGAAGGACGAGGGGGGTCGTCACACGCCGTTTTTTGATGGGTATCGTCCGCAGTTTTACCTTCGGACGACGGACGTGACGGGCGTAGCGCACTTGCCAGAGGGCGTAGAGATGGTGATGCCTGGTGACAATGTCCGGATGGAGGTGGAGTTGATCATGCCGATCGCGATGGAGCGGGAACTGCGGTTTGCGATCCGCGAGGGGGGTCGAACCGTGGGAGCCGGCGTGATTAGCAAAATTATCGAATAACCGTGGTGA
>MVCQ01000165.1 GCA_002059205.1 Candidatus Latescibacteria bacterium 4484_107 | reverse complement strand
GCGAAGGCGTGCTCGTTCCGCCCGGGTTGTACGTAGTGCGGAACCGTGTGGAAGGGGATGAGCGGGAATTTGTGAAGGTGGGCACAGTGGCGGTTGTGTACTGATGTTGGTCATTGGTGAACGGAAAGTGAAAAGATAAGAAGATAAAAGATAAGAAGATAAAAGTCCCTTCCCCGCCCCTTTTATCTTTCTTCTTTTATCTTGGCTTTTCTGGAGGTATAAATCGTGAGGAAGACTTTGGAACACAGCAGTCGTTTCACATTTCACGCGTCACGCGTCACGCGTCACGCGTCACGTTTCACGTGCCTGGTCGCTTTGGGTATGATCCTGATGGGACCGAGTATTGCGGGCGCACAGAACGTGGTCAAGGTGGACACCAAGCAGGACTGGGAGAAGTGGCATTTCCCCAAGGGCGTTGTAGAGATCGGGGACGACGGTTGGGTGCGGCTGGCGGAAATGCGAAAGCATATCAATGCGTCCCTCAATGCCGGGGAGTTCACGTGGACGTATAAGGGGAAGGAGCGGACAGGCGGGGCAACGGCGGGGTCAAATGACCGGGATGCCTTCTATATTATGGACGGAGACACCACGACTTCGTGGTCCCCGGCTGCGGATGCCTCGGATGCCGACCGGTGGATTCTGCTGGATTTGGGGCGTATTTCTCTGGCGGATACCTTACGGATGGTTTTTGATCGAACGTTGGAACCTTTCAGTGACTTCCAGGTGTATGCGACCGACGGCATCCCCATCATCGGAACGAAAATGATGGACTACAAGCTGGCGGTCTGGCGGAGTTGGAGATTCATACGCTGGGGGACAATGTGCTGTTGAACACGATTGAACGCGGCGGATCCATTGTGAGCGGGAGCACGCAGGCTTCGGCTACGCGCCTTTTCGACGGCAATCTGTTTGATTTTTGGATATCCCCGCTTTACGGAACAGATTGGAATAAAGGGTCGAACACGCGATCTGCCGGCGCGTGGTTCCGGCTCGATTTGGGGTGCGTCTTTTGGCTGGACACGTTTGAGCTTCTGCAAATATCGAATGAGCGCGTGGGAGGCTCCGCCACCGACGTCAATGGGTTTAAGATGTATACGTCGGACGGGACCCCCTCACCGGAGAAAGGAAACGTCGCGTGCTGGCAGCCGGACGGACGCGATGTGATCTGGGAGCTGCTGGCGGATGTCCGCAATACGGACGTGCCTCCCAAACTGGGATTTGAGTTGACGTGTGAACCGCGCCGGGTGCGGTACATTTTTTATCATCATTTCTATGGCTCAGGGACGTACCGCTCCAGATCGAACACCGGCGGGAAGATTTTCGAGTTTTTAGCGTACGGCGAAGGAGCGGTTCCGGGGGTGACGATGACGTCCAATATCCTCGATATGGGCGCGCGGAAAAATATCACCTCCGTGTCGTGGGACGGTGATTTTCCTCCCGGAACGACGATACAGCTTCGCACGCGGACGGGCGATCGCACGGAGGAGATCAAACACTGGTTCCAAAAGGATGGGAAGGAGGTTGATGAGGCGGTTTATGAAAGGCTGCCGAAATTTCTGAAAGGGCGCATAGAAACGGAACTGGCGCCTGTGGACAGCCTCTGGAGCGACTGGAGTTTGCCTTACCTATATTCGGGTGCGCCGTTTGCCTCCCCCAGTCCGAGACAGTATCTCTTGTGTGAAGTTCAGCTGCAATCGAACGATCCGGCGGCGGCGCCTTCTTTAGATGCGCTGACGTTCCACTACACGGCGCCCTCCGCGAGCGAACTGGCCGGCGAGATCGGGCCGTGGGAGGAGGTTCCTCCCGCTTCGCCTCAGGCCTTTTCTTTTTATATTAAATCCGTCTGGAGCGCAGGGTGCAGCGGATACGACCGGGTGTTGCTCGTATCTCCGTCTCCTGTGGAGGGGAAAGCGGTCTGGCGGCGGAACGCCGAAGATTCAACCTGGGTAAAGGAGAACGCGACGTTCCATTCGAGCGGCGATTCACTTTTCGTTGCGTTTTCCCGCGTGCTTCGTTCGGATGAGGTCAAAATAGATTTCGAGACGACTATTTTCTACAACGGATCGCCCTTTACGGCTTTTGTGGGGCATTCCTCCACGCCGTGGGCATGGCAGCGTGTGGATTCCGGGAACGCCACGGACGAGGTGGCGGGGAGTTCCACGCGGGTGCTTTTGACCTCGCTTCCGGCTCATGGGGATCTGATCGGCCATGTTTCCGTGGAGCCGGATGTGATCACACCCAACGGGGATGGCGTCAATGATCGGATGAATTTGGCTTTCAGTGTGTTCAAAGTGGATCGGGAGCGGCGTGTAACCGCACATATCTATGACGTGGTGGGAATCCCTGTCAGGCAGATAGGAGATTGGCGGGGAGCCAGCGGAAACTACGAGACAAGCTGGGATGGTCTCGATGAGGAGGGCGATCGGGTTTCTCCGGGTCTTTATCTCTGCCGGATTGAGGTGGACGGCGATGCGGGGGATAAGGCGGTCAGTAAAGTGGTGAGCGTGGTCTATTGATTTCGGATTGCGGGTTTTTGCGGTGAGGATTCAATCCGAAATCCGAAATCGAACGGAAAGGGGGATCTGGATGACGAAAACTATTCAGTTTTTTGGTGCTTTGATGTTTATACTCATCGTATTCGGCGGTATTAGCTCTGTGCTCGCTCTGGATACCGGGTTTGCGCCGCTTCAGCCGATGGGTCCCAGGAGCCGCATGGAGGCGTTGGATCCGGTGGCGCGGAAATGGTATGTACCTCAGGAATTGGTTGAGATGTATGGCTGGAAGGGATGGGAATACAGTAACTATGCGAAGGATCTTTATGAACGCTATACGGATGTCGTCATGGAGGGTTACCGCTTCTACGATATTTACGGCAATTATATCACCAGAGGATGGAAAATTTACGATTGGCAGCAGAACCAGCCGGAGAATCTGGGGAGTTCGATTTATAAGCATCCCTATTTCAATAAGTGGTTCGACAATATTCTGATCTCTTCCAGTTCCAAGGGGCAGTACTACATGGCGATGACGATCGGGGAGCAGATCCGGACCACGTTCACCCCGCTTACCTTTTCCAAGCCGACGTTCAGCGGGATCCAGTGGGATTTTCTTTCGGACAAGTATGCCGCGACGATCATCGGCTCCCGCATCAGCGGTCCGGCTACGGCGTTGGCCAACGAAGGAGATGCGCCGGCGAGGACCACGGATTTTACCAATCTGTTCGGCTTCCGGGGCGTGATTCAATTGGGGGATTTCACCACCGTGGGCGTGACGTACGTGGGGGCCATGATCGGCAATGCGATGCGCGATCTGGTGGATACTTCGTTGAAGGGGAATTTGAGTTCGAGGCAGAACACGAGCAAGGTGCGGGAGATCACGGTACGGATCAGCGACGACTCTCCGGAGAGTTCCGAATCCGGCGCGATCCTGTATGCTCAGCAGATCTATATAGATGGGAAGCCGGTGGACATTGCGCCGCTTGTCCGGGGAGGCGAAGAACGTTTCGGAAACTTAGAGGCCCGGGGGTCGGAGCAGATTGCGCTGCGATACGACATTACCCAGTTCCCTTTACTCGCGGAAGGGTACGACATCAGCAAAATCGAGCAGATCCGTTTTGAATTGGTGCTGGCCAACGACTATTACGTGGACGTCACTTCGGACGTACAGGTGGACATAAACGGGATGCCGGTGTATCTTCCGGTGGAGCATGCCAGAGGCGAGGTGACGGACGCCACCAATCAGCGGTTCGTGCGCTTCGACTACGGCCTGCCTACCGGGAATTCCGTCTATGGCGTCACGCTCGAGTTGGAGGACGTGGCGGGCTTCGATGTCCGTGCGGAGTACGACATCAATGCCCGGTACCGGCGGTTTCCCAATCCGAATCCTGAGATCATCGAGCATTCCCTGGCTTCGGAGTATTCCAGCGCGTTCTACACGACGATATCCAAGTTGGCATACCCCTGGTTTGCGTACGGGGAGGTCTTCAATATGGATCCGGAGTACAGCACGACGATGTATCTCACGGATGACAACGGCGATGTGTTCTACGATAACCGGGAGCGGTATTGGTTCGAGTTCGTGGATGACAACGACGATCAGGACCGGTACCCGGACTGGGATCGCAACAACGCAAACCAGCGCGCGGGCTGGGACGACGGAAGGACTACGTTTAAGGCGATCTTTCCCGGTCTGGATGAGAACAACGACGGCGTATCCGATTTCAATCAGAACGACAACCTCTGGCCCGACTACGACGAGCCGTTTCTGAAGTACTCGGTGGACCCGCCCGAATATCTGTTCGGTCTGGATATGAACAACAACACCGTGGTTGACCGGTTTGAGAACGACGAGGAGGCGGACTATCCGTATAAGCGGGATCATCGGGGATACAACGTGTACGGCGGCGCTGAGGTGCTTCGGGGCGTCACGTTGAAGCTCGGGCACATGAACGAATGGATGCTCTCCAAGGACCGGCAGAGCCGATCGGTTTACGGTTTGTTGACGCTGGAAAAGGATTACGCCGGGCTGGGGAAGCTCCGGTTTTTCGACTATGCGAAGGTCGTGAAGGACGACATCGCGGACGATCTGGTGCAATGGGAGCAACTTCCGAATGTAAAAGGCGGGTTGGTCCGATTCTCCGATCCCCTGCTGGCGCAGAATACCACGGCAAATTCCGCGTATGTCAGCTTTGACTATACGGGAATCGAGCGCTTCCATTTCATCAACAAGCTCAAGTACGACACCTATCATCAGCGGGATGCGCGCCCCGGATACGAGAACACGGCCCGGTTGTTGGGACTCATCAACAAGGCGGATTACCGGATGAGGTTCGGGGAAAACCTGTTGTTCGAGCCTAAGTTCAAAAGCATGTACCTTCGCAAGGAGGGTTTTCCCGGAACAACCGACCGGAAGGAGCTTTCGGAGATTCTGTTCCTCGTGCTTAAATACGGGATGTTCGGGAAGACGTGGACGGAGCTTGGCGTGCAGGGCACGTTGTTCCGCGACAAACTCGAGGAGACGAACGATTTCGAGGGGCTGGTCTATGCGTTTCAGTTGTCGAACGTGTCGGACTTTATGGGGTATAAGCTGACCAGCAACGTGGGCTTCCGGACGGAGACGCAGTATTTTGAGGGGCGGACCAAGACGGGGAGTGTGGCCTTTATGACGGTGTTTGCGGGGGTGGAATAGTGATTGGTGAGTGGTGAGTGGTG
>MVCQ01000164.1 GCA_002059205.1 Candidatus Latescibacteria bacterium 4484_107 | reverse complement strand
AGAGATGACCGAAAAAAGCGATATTGATGTTGTTGTGGAATTTGAAAAGGGAAAGGCGACATTTAAGAATGTTTGCGGTCTTGTTGATTTTCTTCGATCTTTGTTTTATATGCTCCTTTCTTCGGTTTTGCTTAGAATAAGCTCTAAGCCCGAGGCCGATAGATCGTGCCGTTTTTCTCCATCGCGAAGATCACCCGCACCAGTTTTCGAGCCGTCAGGACCAACGCCCGTTTGTGCTTGTGCTTGAGGGTCTCCTGATGCTTTCTCTGATAGAAGGCCCGGAAGGTGGGATCATGCAGCCGGACGAGATTGGCTGCTTCCACGAGATAGTAGCGCAAATAGGCATTAGCCGCTTTGATTATGCGCGTTTCCTCGGCTCTGAAGTCTCCGGACTGATGTTCCGTCCACGTTAGTCCGGCGTATTTGGCCAATTTGGGATGTCCCGGGAAGTAGTCTATGTTTCCGATTTCGGCTAAGATACCGGCGGCATAGACGGGCCCGATGCCGGGGATAGTCTTCAGCGTGGTGGTAAATCCTTCCAATTCTTTGGCAATCGCCTCATCCAGTTCTTTGATTGTGCTGGTCAACGTCCGGATATTCTTGTAGCTTAGAGTCAGCACCAAGTGGACGGATTGTGCCAGAGCAGGTCGGATGCGATAAGATTCCCGGGCCACCTTTTTGAGCTTCTCGACGACCTCTTGGGGATCGGGGAAGCGATTCCTCCCTTTTTTGATGATGAACTCCAGGAGGTCTTCGATGGGCATCGCCATCAATTCGTCGGTGGAGAGATACTCGGCGAGGATGGCTTGGCTGGTGGCTCCAAAAGGGTCGGAGAACGGCTTGATCTGGGTGTAAGCACTGAACTTGAGGAAGAGCTGAGAGAGGAAGTAGTTCTTTTCTCGAGCCAGGCTTTTGGCCGTGTGCGCTCGGAATCGGGTCAAGCGCTGCAAGGGGAGATGCTCGAGTTGGGGTCGAAAGGCCGCCGGGAGATCGCCCACTCTAAGGCGCATCGCGATGGCAAAGGCATCCCTGTAATCGTTTTTGACGTGCGGCGCGCGTAAGGCCTTCTTGAAATCCCGGATCATCTTGGCATTGAACCGAAACAAGCTGGGCGGAAGATGCGCCAGCAAGGGGCTTTGAGCCAGATGCTCCATCACGTGGAAATCATAGAAGGACGTCGCTTCGGTGCCTACGATCAGGTTCTCTGCCTGTGCGATGTGCATCTTTTCGACGATCCACTGTTCCAACTGCTCCGTTCCCGGCAAATTGTTTGGGAACGAAGCCATCTTCTTTACTTGCTGTGCTTGGTCATCCAAGGCACAGACCACGTTGTGCTTGTGGGAGACATCAATCCCGACAAACAGCGAGGGGGACATGGACATCCTTACCTCCGCTGCGTGTAAGAACTCGGACGCTGACCGAAGGGAAACACACTTCTTGAGCAGTACTTCAAGCAAGAAGCTCGAAGCCCGCAAGGAGAAGTAATTTTCACCTTAAAAGATAACCCCGAAAAATCAAAAAACAAAACATAATATACAAGGGAGGATCACGATGGACGGAAAAGCGCTGGGGATGGTGGAGACGAAAGGGTTGGTTGCGGTGATCGAGGCGTCGGATGCGATGGTGAAGGCGGCCCGGGTGACGCTTCAGAAATACGAGAAAATCGGCGGGGGATACGTGACCACCCTGGTTCGGGGCGACGTAGGCGCGGTCCGGGCAGCGGTGGATGCCGGTGTGGCGGCGGCTCAGAAGATCGGGGAAGTGGTGTCCTCGCACATCATTCCGAATCCCCATCCGGATCTGGAGACGATCATCCTGAGTTAGACGGTGCTGGTGATTGGTGATTGGTGGGGGAAGCTGCCGGTTACCGGAAACCAATAGGTTTGGGTTTGCTTGATAACTGTAGCAAAGGGAGAAACGATGAACGAAGCGTTGGGGATGATCGAAACGAGGGGGTTTGTCGCGATGGTGGAGGCGGCCGATGCGATGGTGAAGTCGGCGAACGTTCAGTTGGTGAGTTGGCAGACGGTCGGCGGTGGACTGGTGACGGTCCTGGTGCGGGGAGACGTGGGCGCGGTGAAGGCGGCTACGGATGCCGGAGCTTCGGCGGCTCAGAAAATCGGAGAGGTGGTCTCCGTCCACGTGATCCCGAGGCCGCACGCGGAAATGGAAGACGTGCTTCCTGGAAAAGCGGATAGCAAGGCGTAGCACGCAGGGCGCAAGAGGCGTTATCCGGGAATTTCGGGTTTCGGGTTTTTCAATCCGCAATCCGCAATCCCCAATGCGAAATGATTTTCCTGGGAGGAAGGGAAATGGTTGTAGGCAAAGTGGTGGGAACCGTGGTGGCCACGCGGAAAGATGAGAAATTACTGGGCGCGAAGCTTCTCGTGGTATGCCAGGTGGATATGGAGATGCATCCGACGAGCACGTATGCGGTGGCCGTGGATTCGGTGGGTGCGGGAACCGGAGAGATCGTCCTGTGCGTGAGCGGAAGCTCCGCGCGACTGACCGAGGCCACCAAAGGCATGCCGGTGGATACGGTGGTCATGGCTATCGTGGATTCCATCGAGGTAGAGGGGAAGACGACGTTTCAAAAACGTTAGGCCAGCGCCTTCGAGTGGAAGCGAAACGCCAGGAATCCCGAATTCGTAGATTAACACGCTGGGTTGCGCTCAGATGCTTCGAGGGATGACGTGCTTGCTCCCCGGACTGAATTCCGATGGCTTCCCCGTTTGCGTCAGGCCCATCCGTCCGCATATAGGCCGTAGGGGCGATCCTCGTGATCGCCCTTTTGCGTGAGCGCGCCTTACCATTCGACCTTTTTTCGATAAGGAGTTCCGATGCTTTCCAAAGTCCTGAGCAGTGCGGTGCTGGGCATAGATGCGTACATCGTCGAGGTGGAAACGGATATCGCGAGACAGATGCCCTATTTTTCCACCGTGGGACTGCCGGACGGAGCGGTCAAGGAAAGCAAGGACCGGGTGACGGCTGCGATCAAAAATTCCGGATTCGTGTTCCCGCGGGGACGCATCACCGTTAATCTGGCTCCGGCCGACGTGCGCAAGGAGGGATCCGCGTTCGATCTCCCCATCGCGATGGGAATCCTCGCCGCCACCGGACAAGTCCCGGAGGATCGATTGGAGGACTATGCGCTCTTGGGCGAGCTTTCCCTGGACGGATCGCTCCGCCCCATTAAAGGCGCGCTGTCCATCGCCGTAGCCGTCCAGAAGTCCGGACTCAAAGGCATATTGCTGCCCAAGGAAAACGCCGAAGAAGCCGCGATGGCAGAAGGGCTGGAGGTCTATCCGGTGGTCAGTTTGAGCGAGGCCGTGGATTTCATGAACGGATTTTCCTCCACGCCTTCCTTTTCCGTGAATATGGACGAGGTCTTCGCTCAGAGTTCCACGTACTCCATAGATTTTTCCGACGTGAAGGGCCAGGAGCACGCCAAGCGAGCCATGGAGGTGGCTGCGTCCGGTGGGCACAATATCATTATGATCGGGCCCCCCGGTTCCGGCAAAACCATGCTGGCCCGCCGTCTTCCCGGCATTTTGCCCAACCTCACCTTAGACGAAGCCCTGACCACCACGAAGATCCATTCCGTATCGGGACTGCTCCCCCCCAACACCGCGCTTATCGCCACACGGCCTTTTCGATCCCCGCATCACACGATCAGCGACGCCGGACTGATCGGAGGCGGCCACATTCCCCGTCCCGGTGAAGTGAGCCTCGCGCATCACGGCGTCCTGTTCCTGGACGAACTCCCCGAATTCAAACGCAGCGTCCTCGAAGTCCTCCGTCAACCTTTGGAGGACGGGCGCGTGACCATTTCCCGGGCCACCATGTCGCTGACGTATCCGGCCTCGTTTATGCTGGCCGCGGCGATGAATCCCTGTCCGTGCGGCTATTTTTCCGATCCCAACAAAGAATGCACGTGCACGCCCCAGGCCATCCAGAAATATATGTCCCGGATCTCCGGACCGCTGCTGGACCGGATAGATATCCACATCGAGGTGCCCTCGGTAAAATACAAGGAACTGTCCGCCAAGCCGACCGGAGAATCCTCCGAAGTCATCCGGGAGCGGGTCAATCGCGCCCGGAAGGTGCAGATCGAACGCTTTCGAGGAAGACGAGACATTTTCTCCAACGCCCGGATGGAGGCCAAAGACATCCGCACGTTCTGCAAAATAGACGCCCAGGGCAGCGAGCTTTTGAAAATGGCCATTACCAAACTGGGCCTCTCCGCCAGAGCGTACGACCGCATCCTGAAGGTCTCCCGCACCATCGCGGATCTGGAGGGCGTGCCGGACATTCGCCCCGAACACATCAGCGAAGCCATCCAGTACCGGAGTCTGGACCGGAATTTATGGATGGTGTGACCAATAATGACAAATTCCAAAAGCAAAATGCCAAATGAATATCAAATTCCAAATTCCAAAGCCCCAATCGCTCCTGCCGCACGCCTCGGGGAGTGAGGCCCGAGGGTATGAAGTACGCATTGCAGGCCGGAGATGTTGTGAAGATGCGTAAGGGAACATTGATCCGCCGAGCTTTGGCAGACGGCTTTTTTCCCAATAGGCTGTGATCCCGATGGATCGCGGCCTTTCTATTTCAATCCCTGGTGCCAGGGACGCTCCTGGCAAATCCAAAATGAGGGAGACCTGTTTTGAATCCGAATCCGATGGGACTTATGCTGGTCGGCGTGTTGGCGGGGGTGCTGCCGGGCGTGTTTGGTTTTGGCGGCGGGTGGTTGCTGCTGCCGATTTTGACGTTCGTGCTCGGCGTGCCCTGGTCGTACGCTTCGGGGATGGTGCTCTGCGCGATCCTCGCGGGGGCGGCCTCCGGAGTTGTCAACCGGCTCGGCAAGGAATGCAAAAAGCCGATGCCCTCCCAGAGTCGCGTGCGCCTGATTGTAGTAGCGTCCGCCGCGTTCGGGACGGTCATCGGCAAAGCATGGGTACGGGACTGGTTGTCGGGTTCGCGCTCGGCTCCGCTGGTGCTCGACGGGATCCTGGGGTTCGCGCTTTTGGTGGTCGCGGTTCGCTACTTCTATACCGCGCAGATGGAGATGTCTGATGGGAAAGCCGCGGGACCCAGCGTCTTACTGGTCGGGGTGGGCATGGCAACGTTTATCCCCGGTGTGCTCTCAGGCCTGACGGGCATCGGAGGCGGCGTGTTCTATGTTCCGATCCTGCTTGGCTTGCTGCACTGGAATAAGGACAATGCGCGCGACGTGTCGCGGATGGCGGTTCTGTGGTCGGCGCTGATCGGGGCGGCGTTATATGCCGGAAGAGGCGGGGTGCCGTTGTCGTATGCGGCATGTATGTTCGTGCCATCGGCGCTGGCGGGAGCCATGACAAGCTCCATCAGATTCGACCGGCTCGATTCGGACGGGGGAAGCGCCCGTGGATACCGGACGAAGCAAAAGCCGATGGGATTTGAGAAACTCGCGGGCGCGCTCGCCCTCGTAGCCCTCGTCCTTACCGCGCTCCACGCCATCGGCGGCGCCGGCGGTGCATGCCCACCGGTCGGGGGTGGATCCGCGAAGGCCGCTCTTGCCGCGGGCGTTCCCCTCTCGTGGGGAATCATCTGCGGCCTGGCCCAGCGCTTTTGGACACGTTGGCTGGGGAAAGGACAATATCAGCAAATTGGGGCCGGAAAATAAAACAAGAGAAAGCGTCCAATTCCAACAAAGCATTCCCACCCCGGAATAGGGGAGTCGGGCGGTACTTCTCCCTACTTCTCTGGAGAAGCATGATCTCTCGCTGAAATAGGAAACGTCAAAAAAAGGTTGCATTTGTCCTGCCTTAGCCCAACTTTCGCCCTTAAAAAGTCGGCATATTGTTTTTTAGTCACTTACGTGTCAAATATCCTCACAGGCACTACGCAACTCATCTCACTTTTTGCTATGCATA
>MVCQ01000163.1 GCA_002059205.1 Candidatus Latescibacteria bacterium 4484_107 | reverse complement strand
CGAAGGTGTATCAACTCCCGCCGGAGATTGACCGGCACGTGGCCGAGTTGCAGTTGGAGGCGATGGATGTTCAGATAGACGAACTGACGGAGGAGCAGAAGAAGTATCTGAGTTCGTGGCAGGAAGGGACTTGATTGGTGAGTGGTGATTGGTGAGTGGTGTGTGGGGGTTGGACATCCGTTTACCGGTCACCAGTCACTCATTCACGGTCTTTTATGCAGCAGGAGGACCGAGATGAGGGAACGTCGTTTGTTCAGGGTTGTGTTTGCCTGCTTGTTTGTGCTGATGGGAGCGGGAGCGGGATGGGGCGAGACGAAGTATGCGGGGGAGTTCCTAACGCTTGGCGCGGGCGCGCGTGCTCTGGGCATGGGGAGTGCGTTCGTGGCGGTGTGCGACGATGCGACGGCCGCGTACTGGAATTCGGCGGGGTTATCCCGGCTGCGCGGGCGGGAAGGCACGCTGACGCATTCGGAGCAGTTCGCCGGAGTGGTGAAGTACGATTTCGGTGGATTCGGGATGCCGCTCGGAGAGGCGGGTGGTCTGGGGATCGGGCTGATTCGGGTGGGTGTGGATGACATCAAGTTCACGGCGCTTCGGGATCCGAAGGAGGCGCTCAGCGCGTCGAACCGGCCTCAGGTGTCCAGCGTGGAGAGCAATGTGGATTATGCATTATACCTGTCCAACGGACGTCGCGTTTGGAGGGAGTTGTCCGTGGGAGGGAGTTTGAAGGTAATTCGGCGCACCATCGGGGAGCATTCGGCGTGGGGATATGGATTGGACGTGGGCGTATTGTTTGCGCCGGCGTGGGGCTTGACGTTTGGGGCGAATCTACGGGATGTGACCGGAACGGCCGTGTCGTGGGACACGGGAGCCAAGGATACGATCCGGCCTTCGCTGGATATTGGGATGGCGTACCGGGTGGGCGTTCCCTTTTTCAAGGGGCGATTCATCTGGGCTGTGGGATCCGGTCGTCTCGGAGAGGGCGGACGCGAGGCGGGAACCGAGGGGATGCATGCGGGGATGGAATACCAATATAGCGATCTGCTTGCGGTGCGTCTTGGATCGGAGCGGGAACATTTGACGGCCGGAGCGGGAGTGCGCTATGCCCGTTTCGGTGTAGATTATGCGTTTTTGGGACACGAGGCCTTGGGAGGCACGCATCGGGTGTCGGCTTCGGTGCGATTTTGAGGGGGTTGTTTGGGAGAGAAGGGGTGAGATGAGCGAGCAGATTCCCGATTGCGAAATGGGGGATGAAGCAATCCGAAATCCGAAGAGTGGGTACGTAGCCATCATCGGTAAACCCAACGTGGGTAAATCCACGCTGATGAACGCGCTGGTGGGGGAGCGGTTGTCCATTGTGACGCCGAAGCCACAGACCACGCGGGGCCGGGTGTTGGGGATTATGAGCAGCGGGGAGTGCCAGGCTGTTTTCTGGGATACGCCGGGGATGCTGGAGCCCAAGGGCCGGCTTCAGGAGGTGATGACGAGACAGATCCGGGATTCGGTGCGGGACGCGGATGTCTTGTTGGCGTTGGTGGATGCTTCCAGCCCGAAGGATGACTTGGATGAGCGCATGCGGGAGATTCTTCATGATTGGCAGCGCCCCCTGATTGTGGCGATCAACAAGAGTGATCTGGTAGAGACGGCGCGTGTTGAGAAGATCGTGGGTCGGATCAGGGCAGTGGCGATCTCCGCGCTTCGGGGCACGCACGTGGATGCGCTAAAGACGTTGATCGAACAACGGCTTCCGGAGGGGCCTTTTTTCTATCCCCCGGATATGGTGGCGGAGCAGCCGGAGCGGTTTTTTGTGGGCGAGCTGGTTCGGGAGGAGATTTTCCTGAAGCTGGGACAGGAGCTTCCGTATGCAACGGCGGTGAAGGTGGAGGAGTTTAAAGAGCGGAAGGACGAGAAGGATTATATTCGAGCGGTGATCTACGTGGAGCGGCCCTCACAGAAGGGGATCGTGATCGGAGCGAAGGGCGCGATGCTCAAGCAGATCGGGCAGCACGCAAGGGTCAAAATCGAGGCGTTTTTGGATCGTCCGGTGTATCTGGAATTATGGGTGAAAGTGCGCCCGAAGTGGCGAAAACGGGAGCGGGATTTGAAGGAGTTTGGGTATTGGTGAGAGGAGAATAGTCATCAGTCATCAGGCATTAGGGGGAGAGGTGGGGCACTGATGCCTAATGACCAATGACTATTCTTTTTTTACTGGGGAGGATGAAATGAAGATTCTGGTAATAGGCAGCGGTGGTCGCGAGCATACGCTGGTGTGGAAGATCGCGCAGAGTGCGGATGTGGATCGGCTCTATGCGGCGCCGGGAAATCCCGGGATGGCGCAGCTGGCGGAGTGTGTGGATATTCAGGCGGATGATACGGACGGGTTGTTGGTGTTTGCGCTGCGGGAGCGGATCGATCTGACGGTGGTGGGGCCGGAAGTACCTTTGGCGTTGGGGATCGTGGATCGCTTTGAGGAACGGGGACTGAAAATCTTTGGACCGTCCGGGAGGGCCGCCCAGATCGAAAGCAGTAAGGGATTCTCGAAGGATTTGATGGCGAAGTACGGGATCCCGACGGCGCGTTATCAGCGGTTTACCTTTAGTGAGGAAGCCGTGCGTTATGTGCGGGAGCAGGGCGCACCGATTGTGGTAAAGGCGGATGGACTGGCCGCGGGCAAGGGCGTGTTGATCTGCCGGACCCAGGCCGAGGCGGTTGAGGCGGTGCGAACGATTATGGAGGATCAGGCCTTTGGAGCGGCGGGAAAAGAAGTCGTGGTGGAGGAATTTCTGGAGGGAGAGGAGGCCTCCATTCTTGCGTTGACGGACGGGGAGACGATCCTGCCCTTGGTGGCGTCGCAGGATCACAAAGCCATTTTCGACGGAGATCGAGGGCCGAATACGGGCGGGATGGGAGCGTACGCGCCCGCGCCGGTGGTGACGGAGGCGGTTGCTCAGCGGGTGATGGAGCAGGTGCTGCGTCCGGCGGTGGACGGGATGGCGAAAGAGGGCAGGATATACAAGGGGGTGCTCTACGCCGGGCTGATGATTGCGGACGGGAAACTGAAGGTGGTGGAATTCAATTGCCGGTTCGGAGATCCGGAATCGCAGGTGGTGCTGCCGTTGTTGAAGACCGATCTGGTGGCGTTGATGATGGCTGTGGCGGAAGGCCGGCTCGGGGAGATGTCCCTGGAAGAGTCCGACGCCTCGGCGGTGTGTGTGGTGATGGCTTCGGAAGGGTATCCGGGTTCGTATGAGAAGGGGAAGCGGATCACGGGATTGGACACGGCGCGGGAGATGGACGACGTGGTGGTCTTCCACGCGGGCACGGGGGTGCGGGATGGAAATATTGTGACGAACGGTGGACGGGTGTTGGGCGTGACTGCGATGGGAGCCGATATCGGGCGTGCGATTGATCGAGCGTACGAGGCTGTGGGGAAGATTAATTTTGAGGGAGCGTATTATCGGAGGGACATTGGGGCAAAGGCGCTGACGAGGCTTTAGGTGGTGATTGGTGAGTAGTGATTGGTGATTGGTGGAACCAGTCATCGGATTTCTTAGAATGTGTCTCGTTCCCACGCTCCTGCGTGGGAACGCAGATAGCGACGCTCCGCGTCCTTGCCTGTCTGGATTTTCGGTTGGTTCGGGAAATTGTTTTCCCGAACCAAAGACTCCGCGGGGCTGCGCATCGGGATTACAAAATCCCGATGCAACCATAAAGACTGTAGGTAATGAGCAATGAACAATAGTGAGGGATGGAGGGGCATTGCTCATCACTCATTATTCATTGTTTCTTAGAGCTTGGAGGAAAACTTGATAGATCTGCATACGCACACGTTGTTGAGCGATGGCGCGCTGCTGCCGTCGGAATTGGCTCGGAGGGCGGAGGTCAAGGGAATTCGGGTGATCGCGATGACGGATCACGTGGATTACGCGAATGTGCGCTTGGTGGTTCCGGCGATGGTGCGGGCGTGCGCGGCGCGGAATTTTGGAAATATCCGCGTGATTCCGGGAGTGGAGATTACGCACGTGCCGCCGGAGGGAATTGCAAAGCTGGCCTTGGAAGCGCGGGCGTTGGGCGCAGATATTATTGTGGTGCATGGGGAAACCCTGGCCGAGCCGGTGGCGCCGGGGACGAACCGGGCGGCGCTGGAAAGTGAGATTGATATTCTGGCGCATCCGGGGCTGATCTCGGAGGAGGATGTGCGGTTAGCGGTTCAGCGCGGGATTTATCTGGAGATTACGACGCGGCGGGGGCATTCCCTGACGAACGGCCACGTGGCGGCGCTGGCGCGCAAAGCAGGCGCATCGCTCGTGCTGAATACGGATACGCACCAGCCGGAGGATTTGAGATCGTGGGAGGAAGCGCGAAAGGTGGCGTTGGGGGCGGGATTATCCGAGGAAGAAGTAAAAGGGATGCGGGCGCACAGTGCGGAGCTGGTGAAGACAAGAGGAGGGTTTGATTGGTCCCCCGACTGACCTTGTGTTCTATTTTCCCGGAAACAAAAATCGCCTGTTCTGTCCTCGTAATGCAGGATGATCAGGCGATTTTCTTTTTTTGGATTTTCGGATGCGTCCGGCACAGCCGGTCAGGTTCCGGCGGCCTGGGCTTTGCGTTTTTGGAGCGCAATCAGCTCGGAGCAGATGGATTGCGCTTGGTCGTGGGTGAGATTCCCGAAAAAGGTCTCCGGACCAAGACGGTTTATGGAGGGAATCAACGTCTGAAGGATGGTTTTCTCATCCTCGGTGAAGAACCAACCACGCCGCTCTTCTTCTGGAAGGGCCGTGTACTGGCACTCAAGGTACTCCAGCCCCGCTACGTTTCTCCGATACATTTTTTTAAAGAAAGCCATGTCGGGCTGGGAGAGTTTGAAGTAGAATGTGGTATCGGGTTGGCGCAGTTTTTCCACCATCTGTGCGAGAAGCGGATTAAGCTGAGCCCAGAGCGCCGATGAGGGAGGTTCGGTTTTCGTCCTCTTGGTAAGGGGCGGGGTTTTCCTTTTGTTCAAATGCTCCATTTTGACCGCTACCTGGTTCAGGTTTTCGGCGCTTTGCTGAAGCACCCGGACTACGTCCCACAACGTAGGACGAGGTGTGTAGGAAGACGGTTTTTGCTCCATCGGATTGGACTCCTTCCCGAATAGAAGATTACCATTGCGCTGGAACGCATGGTCAGCCACTTGCAAAAGTCCGAAAAACGAGCGGACGCCACCCGGATCGCAACGGGAAAATGGCTTTATTATTGTCTTTGTGAGATGCAAAATGCCGGGCGCCATCTCATATGAAGAGGATTTTGCAAGTGGCTCTGGTGCGTAAAAAAAACGGATCTCGCTTCGTCAATCGCCAAATGACCCCGATTTCGTGTTATCTTTGAGCGCGTCGGAGGACCATTTCGATACGAGCCTTCAGTTCGCTGAGGTTGAAGGGCTTGGTGATGTAATCGTCCGCACCGCCCTCAATGCCCCGAATTTTATCTTCAACGGTGGTATAACCGGTCAACATAATGATGGGGAGATTTTCCGTATCCGGATGTTGCCGTACTTTTTTGCAGATCTCGTATCCGTCCACATCGGGAAGCTTGAGGTCGAGGATGACCAGATCAAGCCCGCCGGAGGCGATGCGCTCCAAGGCCTCCGCGCCATTTTTGCAGGTGGAGGTTTTGTATCCTTCGTCGGTCAGGAAGGTCTGCACCATATCGAGAAGCGTGGGATCATCGTCCACGATCAGTATATGACCGGGACGCCGTTTCTTGCGTGCCACCTGTTTCTTCAGATAGAGGGGCTCGATCTCCTCGGAAATTTGAGCCAGCGTAAGGCCCTGCACCTGCAATTCCTTGATCAGTCCCTTTTTGATGAGCGCTTCCTCCCTGTCGTACAGATCCTTGTTTCCCACGCGATCAGCAACCTTGAGGATTCGGTAGTTTTTATACTTGCGGATGGATTCGACAGAGACTGCGAACAGTTCGGCGACTTCCTGAATGGATATTAGGGTTTTCGGAGATTCCATGATCGGTTCCTTTCTATGGACAAGCAAGCTCAGTTTGTTCTTTTTTTCAAATTTAGTTGACATGGGGGGATGTTGTTGGTATATTATTGCTGATTGCTGACTGACGTTTTTTGCCCAATAACGAATAACGGCGGAGGAATCGGATGGCTGATCAATGTGTGGGACTTGTAATGGGAAGTGAGTCGGATCGTGAGGTGATGGAGAAGGCGCTGGGAGTGCTGGATGAGCTGGGAATCGGGTATGAAGTGGTGGTGGCGTCGGCGCATCGGAATCCTGAGAAGACGGCGAGGTATGCCCAGGAGGCGGCGGGTCGGGGAGTGAAGGTGATTATCGCGGGAGCGGGATTGGCTGCGGCGCTGCCGGGCGTATTGGCGGCCCATACCATGCTGCCCGTGATCGGGGTGCCGATCTCGTCGGGGCCGCTGCATGGGGTGGATGCGTTGGTTTCGATGGTGCAGATGCCGAGCGGCGTGCCGGTGGGCACGGTGGGGATCGATAATGCGAAGAACGCCGCCTTTCTGGCCGCGGAGATTTTATCGTTAGACGACGAAGCGTTATGCCGACGCTTGGCTGCATTTCGGGAGAAGAGGGCGCGGGGATGAGCAAATGAAAAATG
>MVCQ01000162.1 GCA_002059205.1 Candidatus Latescibacteria bacterium 4484_107 | reverse complement strand
CATCGGGGCTCGACGAAGTGATCGCACGCGTAAAGGTCGCCGTTGTGCTCCAGAACCAGCGCGCTTCCGCACGTCTCCTCGAAGAGACACAACCCCGGCCGCTGACCCACCCAGGCCGCCAGGGCCACGTCGAAGATCTGCACGAAGACGCGCCCTACGTCTTGGCGCACCCATTCGTCGAAGATGGCGATGAGAAAGTCGCCGTATTGTCGGCCCGTGACCGAG
The DNA here is from genome assembly GCA_002059205.1 of Candidatus Latescibacteria bacterium 4484_107. GTDB lineage: Bacteria > Latescibacterota > 4484-107 > 4484-107 > 4484-107 > 4484-107. Next base: position 6,117 of record MVCQ01000162.1, on the reverse strand, counting down.
CGTTCCGTAATGCGTTCGCCCTCCTGAAATCCGGTTTCATTGTCCCGCTGGATAATGGGGATAAACTGGAGAAACGAAGCGCCCACTTCGTCCCGAAGAAACCGATAGACCTCCAGCGGATGTTCCGCATTCGCGGCGTGGACTGCGGTCAGAATGTTGAATTGGACGCCGTGCTTTTTCAGCAGGGATACTCCGGCCAGCACGCGGTCGAAGGTAGGATGCCCTCCCTTATCCACGCGATACGCATCGTGCATCGTTCGGGGGCCATCTAAGCTGAGGCCGATCAGAAAGTTATGCTTCCGGAAGAAACGGCCCCATGCGTCGTCCAACAGAGTACCGTTGGTCTGCAGGGTGTTGAGGATGCGCATGCCCGGCCGACAGTATCGCTGCTGAAGCGCCACTGCTTTTCGAAAAAAATCCAGTCCCATCAGGGTGGGCTCACCGCCCTGCCATCCGAAGGTCACCTCGGAGACATGCTGGGACTCGATATACTGGCGCGTGAATGCCTCCAGCAGCGGATCGCTCATACGGAAGCGGCTGTCGGGATACAGCCGTTCCTTGGAAAGATAATAGCAGTAGGCACAGTCCAGGTTGCAGATCGGCCCGCAGGGTTTGAGCATCACGTGGAAGGCGGCAGGGGGGGCGGGCGGTATGGGGGGAGTGGGTGTCATGTTGGTCATTGGTTAGTGGTGATTGGTCATTGGTGCGTGCAATCCTTCGGGCGGATTTTGTGCTTTCCGGATCCCGAAATCGCTCCAAAATACGCCGACTACGTTGGAAAGTCAAGCCAAAAGTGGAAAGAATATCCCCTGCGATCCAAAAAAGGCTTGGTGACCGTATGGAGGCCCGGATCATAAGTACAGGCCGGAGAAGAAAATCTGCTACTGCCAAATAAAATTACGAGCCGCCAAAAAAAGCTTGACACAGCGGCATAAAATAGGTACTATCTATCTTACCTTTTCTGATCCGTGTAAATCCTTTTTATTTGTGTTCCAATGCTTCTGGATTTTAGTTGCACCCTTGCTACGCTGCTTTTCTGAGGCGCTCGTTTGACAACTGCACCGGGGGGAAAAAATATCATGCAGTGGATTTTCGACTTTTTCAATCTTCGTCGCCCTATTGTCGTGCTCTCGATAGCGGTTATTCTGTCACTGACCATGATGGGATTGCGCGAATCGACTAAGTTCCACCTTGCCAAACGTGTGAGTATAACCCTCTTCAGGGGAGGGCAATGGTTCTTCTCATGGCCGATATATCTCAGCAGGCTTTCCGGGGAAAACCGATTCCTGAGGCAACGGAATATGGAGCTCTCCATTCAAGTCCAGAAGCTGAGAGAAGCGGAGTTGGAGAGCGTCAGGCTGCGAAATCTTTTGGGCTTCAGGCCGAGGGAGCGATTTTCTTATCTTCCGGCAGAGGTGGTCGCCGAAGATCCGGACCGGATAATCAACGCCATTCTCATCAATGCGGGCGCAAAAGACGGCGTCCGTGAGAAGATGCCCGTGGCTACGGCCGAGGGTTTGGTGGGGAAGGTTTTTGAGGTGTTTCCCTCCACCGCCATCGTCCAATTGCTGTTGGACCGGAATTGCCGGGTGAGTGCGGTCGTTCAGAGCAACGCGCGGGTTTTCGGGATTGTCGAGTGGATCGGCGGAGAGCGATTCAGGATGGCCGTTCCGTTGAGGAGTGGGGTTCGGAAAGGAGATCGGATCGTATCTTCGGGTATGGGCGGCGTGTTCCCCAAGGGATTGGAGATCGGGGTCGTGGAGCAGATCGGACCGGAGAAGATGGGACTGCTTCGGGACTTGATCGTAAGATCCAGCGTGCGTTTTTCCCGGTTGGAAGAGGTCTTCGTCCTCTTCCGCGAGGGATACGACGAAATGAGGGGGAACGTGGGAGAGGGGGAGACCAAAAAATGAGAAGGCGTTTCTTGCTACTTGCCTCCGCTTCCTGTCTCTCCATCGAAGGGGAGTAAGGGGGGGGGACGAAAAGGAGTGCTCTTTGAGGATTTTCAGAAATAGTTTGTGGATGATTGGTGCGCTGATCCTACAATCCACGTATGGGGAGAAACTGTCCTTCTTCGATGTACGCCCTGATCTCGTATTGCTGACCTTAGCGTACGTGGCGCTCTCGGGGGGGCAGATCGAAGGGACGCTTTTTGGATTTTTGGCCGGATTCCTGCAGGATATCTATGCGCCGGAACAATTCGGACTCAATGCCTTAGCCAAATCCATAGTGGGCTTTGCCGTAGGATATGGCCACGGGAGCATCGTGATCGAGCACGTCTGGACCCGTGGATTGATCCTGTTCGGAGCTGTCTTCGGGCATGACGTGCTCTATTTTCTCTTTCGGGACGACTGGGTTTCTATCCTGCGAACCGGGTTGCCGACTGCGTTGTACACGACGCTCGTCGGTGTGGGGCTCTCACTTCTTTTCTTCAAAGCAACGGGCAGAAAGATTCGTGGTTATGCCAAAAAACCCTTCTGAATTTCGCGCCATCCGTCCCGATGATCGAAGAGAAACCCTGTTTATGGGGATCCTTTTTCTTCTCTTCGGGATTTTGTTTTTTCGGCTTTTCTCGCTTCAGATTCTCCATGGGGCGCATTACATCCGCCTGTCGGAGAAGAATCGAGTCCGTGTTGAGCCCGTGGAGGCGCCCCGGGGGATCATCATGGATCGCAACGGAACCGTGCTGGTGGATAATCGGCCTTCCTATACCATTTCCATTATTCCCCATCAGATAGAGCATATGGATCGAACGATCACGATGCTCAGCGAGATCATCGGCATGGATCCCGGGACCATCCGAAAAAAGATCGAGGCTCAAAAATCCTGGCCCTATCAGCCCGTCAAGCTGAAGCGCGACGTGGGATTTTCCGTGCTTTCCAAAATCGAGGAGCATCGCTACGAACTGCCCGGAGTGATCTATCAGATCGTGGGGCGACGAAGGTATCCTTTTGACGATCTGGCCGCGCACCTGTTGGGGTATGTGGGCGAACCCTCCCGGAAGAAATTCACACATCTGGCTTCCATAGGGTATCTCTACGGTGAGTTGATTGGAAAGCAGGGGATGGAGCGGCAGTACGAGGCGATCCTGCATGGCCGAAGCGGAATGCGAACTCTCGAAGTGAACGCGATGGGACAGGAAATCGGTCCTCTGTCCGACCCGCCCGAGAAGAAGGCGGAGCCCGGCGCGGATCTCCGCCTCACCCTCGATCTAAGTGTCCAGCTTGCAGCGGAGCAAGCGTTTCCGGACAGCATGTCGGGAAGCCTGGTGGCGCTGGATCCCCGAAACGGGGAGGTGCTCGCCATGGTCAGCCGGCCTTCCTTCGATCTCAACCTGTTCGGCGGGGTGCTTCCACCTGATCAATGGAAAACACTCAACGACGATCCCCGGCATCCGCTTTTAAATCGATCCGTACAGAGCGCCTATCCGCCGGGTTCGACCTTGAAAATGGTGACCGCCCTGGCCGGACTGGCGACGGGGAAAGTGCGCGAGGAAAAGGGATTTCTGCCGTGCACCGGATCCTATCGTTTTGGGAACCGGGTGTTCAAATGCTGGAAAGAGGAGGGACACGGCACGCTGGATCTGATGGGGGCCATCACCCAATCCTGCGACGTTTATTTTTATCAATTGGGGGAAAAAATCGGATTGATCACTTGGGGCCTGTGGGCGGAGAAATTCGGTCTCGGTCGTCGCACGGACATTGACTTGCCGGGGGAAGTTCCCGGCTTGGTGCCTTCTCCCTCTTATTACGATCAACGCTATGGCAAAGGAAAGTGGAGCCGGGGCCTGATGCTTAATCTTGCTATCGGCCAGGGGGAGGTGCTGATGACGCCGATTCAAATGGCCTGTTACACCGCGGCCTTCGCCAACGGAGGGAGCATACTCCGTCCTCATATTCTCAAGGAGGTCGTCGAAGACGGAAGGCGCTTATTCCACCCGACACGGCAGTTGCACCAGATAGCAGGGATCTCGCCCGGGGATATGGAGCTCATTCGAAAAAGTCTGTTCGCCGTCGTGAATGCGCCACACGGAACCGGCGCACGGGCACGGGTTCCGGGCTTTGGGGTCGCCGGGAAAACCGGAACCGCGCAGAATCCGCACGGCGAGGATCACTCCTGGTTCATCGCGTTTGCGCCCTTCGACCATCCCACCATAGCCATAGCCGCTGTGGTCGAAAACGCGGGACACGGAAGCTCAGTAGGCTCCGCTCGTTCAGAAAGTATTGAAAGCGCACCTTGGGGAAACGGCAATAAAAAATGCAAAATGAAAAGTGCAAAGTGTAAAATGAAAAACGCCCCCCTAACATTTTTCATTCTGCATTTTTCATTTTACATTTCATGAGGAGAAAGGATGCCTGCGCTAGCGACTCAGCTCAAAAGACATGGGGATCTTCTGCTCGTACTCGTCTCGCTATTATTGGTGGCCTCGGGGATCGTAGCCATTTACAGCGCCAGCCATCACACCGGCGTCGAGCGTCTCGGGAATATCTATCTCAAGCAGATCCTATGGGCTGCGCTTGCGCTCGTATTGACGTTTGGAGTCGCTCTGATGCCCTATCGGATTTTCTATGCACTGGCGATTGTCTTTTATGGAGGGATGCTCCTTCTCCTATTGGCTGTACTCATCCCCGGACAAAACAGTGGGGGGGCCCATCGGTGGTTTGCGCTCGGACCGGTTCATTTTCAGCCCTCCGAATGGGCCAAAATCGCCGTGGTCCTCGTGTTGGCGCGGGTTCTCTCCGATCGAAAAAGGACGCTGGAAAAAAGCAGGGCATTTATCCTTCCCTTTGTCCTCGTGCTGCTTCCCGTGATATTCATCCTCCGTCAACCTGACCTCGGCACGGCGCTGGTCTTCGCGGTGATCCTCTTTCCGATGCTCTACTGGGCCGGAGCCCGATTGTCCACGCTCTTCTTTATCCTTTCGCCTTTGTTGAACCTCGTGTGCGCGCTCCTGTGGATTCTCTCGAACCACTATCTCCCGTGGGGCCTTTTTGTCGCTTTTCTGATCGGGATCATTTTTTTGACGCGCCCCCATCTTTTTTCCATCGTCGTTCTGGCGGCGATCAATTTGGGGGTGGGAATCGCGACCCCCTTCTTCTGGGGACGGCTGCACACCTATCAGCAAAATCGGATCGTAGCGTTTCTGAACCCCGAGTTCGACCCACTACGGGCCGGCTATCAGATCATCCAGTCCAAGGTGGCCATCGGATCCGGCGGACTTTTCGGGAAGGGTTTTTTGGATGGGACCCAGACCCAGCTCGCCTTCCTTCCCGCCCAGCATACCGACTTCATTTTCTCCGTCATCGGCGAAGAGTTGGGTTTCGTCGGCGTCTCGCTGGTGCTGATCGCCTTTATGATCCTGATCTGGCGCGGCCTAGCTATCGCCACCACGGTGAAAAGTCCATTCGCCAGCCTCATTGCCGTCGGATTGGTCTCCATCCTGGCCTTCCACGTGTTCGTCAACGTGGGTATGACCGTGGGACTGATGCCCGTCACCGGGCTGCCCCTCCCCTTTTTGAGCTACGGGGGCTCCTCCCTCACCGTGAATATGATTCTCATCGGGCTTCTGCTTAACCTCAGCATCAATCGCCATGAGTACTGAAAATACTAAAAAAACACCGCAAAGCATGGAACACGCTTTGCGGTGTTGTGAGTGGTGAGTAGTGAGTGGTAAACCCAGTCGCCAGTCATCTGTTTTTACCCGCCTCCATTCTCGAATATCCCATCTATCCAGCGTCTCCCAATCCATCGCAAACTTATTGCCATACGCCTGGGCTATGAACGTGGTTCCATCCGGTTGGGTCCATCCTTGCCATCCGATCCGGAATTCATCGGATCGGGCCGGCAACGCATTCAGAAGCAAGAGTGCAAAAGCGCATAGGAATAGGCGTGCTCTCTTCATGTTGTTCTTCTATTCTGTGAAAAGCCGTTTGATCTGGCCCCAGGTGCAGGGCGCTATCGAGTTAAACAAATCCTTTAGCTCGATTCTTTTTCCGTTAATGAAAGCATATAGAAGGTTCAAATCATTCAACTCATCGGGGACATCAGGAAAATCTGTAAGCCACAGCCGCATGTCACGAACGCAACTTTGCATCCCGAGTCCCTTATAGAAAGAAC
>MVCQ01000014.1 GCA_002059205.1 Candidatus Latescibacteria bacterium 4484_107 | reverse complement strand
GGATGCCTGGCCGATTTTTCGAATAGCAAGGAGCGGCTTCTTCACGAGCGTGTTTATCTCCTGGCGGGGATCTTATTGGTCGGCGCGGGCGTGGCGGGGGCGTTGGGGTTTCCTCCTGTCTTCGTCGGCATGATCGCCGGAGTGTGGCTGATCAATGCTACTACCAGGCGACTTGAACTGCTCGAAACGATGGATCGGATGCAGGAGATCACAGAAGGGACTTTTTTGGTGCTTATGGGTGCGGTGCTTCCGACGGCGTCTCTTCTACGTTCTAAAGATGGACTGATCGTTTTGGGGTTGGGGCTGTTGTTCTTTTCTCTGCGTTTTTTGGGGAAAACAGTCGGAACCGGGATGGGCGCCCGAATTTTCACGAAGCTGCCCACAGCGCGTCGAAATGGGCTTGGACTGACGTTGCTTCCCCAGGGCGGAGTCGCATTAGCGGTGGCATATGGACAAGGGTTGAACGATGTGCTGATGGGTGGGATACTGATTTCGGTGTTGTTTGCGCTGCTCGCGGCTCCGTATGGATGGAGGCGGGTGTTTCGGGAGACTGAAACGTAAAACGTGAAACGTGACCCTAAGCCGGATTTCGGATTGAACGCGCGCACTCACCAGTCACCAATAAAGGAGCGCATTTTGAAGGGGTTTCTCGCTGCTTTTGGAACGATCTTGCTGGTCCTGGCGGGGATGCGGATGAATGCGATAGGAACGGTTCATCCCCTGCTTGCGACCGGGCTGTTGATCGTTTTGTCGTTTTTCGTGGGTGAAGCCTTCGCAAAGGTGAGGCTTCCGAGGTGGATGGGTTGTGCGGCGATGGGGGTGCTGTTGGGACCGGAAGGGTTTCGTCTGATCGGGACGGAGGTTCTGGTAAAGATTGAGTGGCTGGAGATATTGGCGCTTGGGTGGGTTTCCTTTCGATTGGGCGTTATCTCATCCGGAGCAAAGGTCCTTTGGCGACAATCGGCTTGGGTAGCGGCCCTGGTGGTTGGGGTGAGTTTCGCCGGCACTTTTTTGGCCCTGCTCCTGAGCGGTGTGCCCACCGTTTTTGCGTTGCTTCTCGGCACGATTGCAGCCGCTCCGGCACCCTTGGTGCTTTCGTCTATGCAGGATCGTGGGGAGCGACCGGAAAATCCGTCGGAACGAACGATGGCAATCTGTGCGAGCGTCCTGGTGCTCCTTTTGTGGATCGGCGTGATGGGAGGACTTCAGCTCACTCAGAGTCGCTGGATTCCCGCGTCGGTGTGGCTGCCCGGAATCAAGTTTGTCGCTGGGGTAGGATTGGCCGTTATGCTGTCTCGCATTTTCGGCTTTATTTTTTACAGAGGGCTTTTGGGGAAGATTTTTTTGAGTGGCTGGTTCATTGCGCTTCATCTGTTATTGGCCTCCGGCGCGGCGATTTTTCTCTTTGCCGTGACGATGGGCATTGCGTTGCCGGAAGATCGGGAACATCGCAAAGAGCGAGGCGCGCTGGGACGTTCTCAGGCTCAGATGGCGGCCTTGTTCCTAATTGCTTTTTTGGGCGCACGGCTGCATTTTCGGTTTGTCGGGACCCCCTCTTTTCTATGGCTTATCGCGGGGATCTATGTTTCGGCGATGGCGGCAAGCAAACTCGTGGGGATCTATGCGGCGCGGTCTATGCTGAAAAGGATAGGAGTTCGCAGATGGGATGGCGCGGTGTGTTTTCTTCCTCAGCTTTTTCTTCCTCTCACGCTGATCGCGGCTACTGAGGCGCATTTGTCCGGTGTGCCGGGATTCGAGAACCTCTCCGGGTTCAGCAATATAGCCTATTGGGGCGTGCTATGGGGAAGTCTGATATTTCCCATGGCGGCTCGCGTGAAAGGGGAAGTGAAGTCCTCCGATGGAGGAGTGAAAAATTGCACCAAGCATAAAACGTGAAACGTGAAACGTGAAGCGTGAACGGAACAACCACTACCACTCACCCAAGGACGGAGGAATGCAATGGCGGAAAAAAAGATTATCGTAAGCGGGCGGGGTCCCGAGGCCAAGGGGCCGTATTCGGCGGCGGTGGCGTTCGAGGGATTATTGTTCGTGTCCGGACAGGGGCCGGTGGATCCGGATACGGGGAAGCTTGTGGGGGATACGGTGGAGGAGCAAGTTGTGCGGGCGTTTGAGAATGTGCGGTTGATCTTAGAGGATGCGGGATCCTCCTTGGATCACGTGCTCAAGGTCACGTTTTACCTGAGCGATATAGATCACTTTGCACGCGCCAACGAGGTGTATAAGCGCTTCTTCACGGAGGGGGGCTATCCGGCCCGGACCACGATTCAGGCCGCACGGCTGCCGTTCGACATACTGGTGGAGATAGATGTGATCGCGTATGTGCCTTAATGGGAATACATAACCACGGATAACCACGGAAGTATCCCGACAAAGAGGATTTCCGTGTAATTCCGTGCGATTCCGTGGTGACAGGACTTGAGGAATGCCTTATGTCGCTTAAATTGCTTCACATCGCCGACACCCACATCGGGATGGAAAATTACGGGCGTCTGGATCCCTCCACCGGCCTGCATACGCGGGTACAGGATTTTGTCCGATGTCTTCGATTCGCGTTTTCCAGGGGGATCGAGGAGCAGGTGGATCTGGTGCTCTTCTGCGGGGATGCGTATAAGACATGCACGCCTAATCCCACGCATCAGCGGGAGTTTGCGGCAGCCATCCGTATGGTCGCTCAGGCGGGCATTCCGGTGGTGATGATCGTGGGGAATCACGACAACCCGGTTGCGTTCGGGAGGGCGTCGTCCATTGACATTTTCGGGACGCTGGAGATCGAGCACGTGCACGTTTTTTCCAAACCGGAGCTTCGCACCGTCGAGACGAAAAGCGGTCCGATCCAGATCGTGGGATTCCCGTGGCCCACGCGGAGTATGCTTCTCACGAAAGAGGCGTATAAGAATTTGTCGGACGAGGAGATTACGAAAACGGTGCAGGAAATGTGCACGCACCTTATCGAGCACTTTGCGGAGGAGGTGGATCCGGACGTGCCGGCCGTGCTGGCGGCGCACGTCACAGCGGCTGGAGCTACCTTGTCCGGATCGGAGCGCACGATGCTCATCGGGAGGGATCCTGTCCTTACGACCAGCGTTCTGGCGCAGCCTGCGTTTTCTTACGTAGCCTTGGGGCACGTGCATAAGTTCCAGAATCTCAATCCCGATGGGGTTCCCCCCGTGGTTTATTCCGGTAGTATCGAGCGGGTGGATTTTGGGGAGGAGCGCGAGGATAAGGGATTTTGTCTCGTGACCATCGGGGAGCGGCAAGGGGTGACGGAGGAGTTGGGGAGCGGGGAGGCGGCGGAGGACGCGGAGGCGGGAAGTCTGTCCCTGTTTGCGGAGGAGGCGTCTTTTAGAACACCGGCACGGGAGGTTCAATATCAGTTTGTGAAGGTTCCGGCGCGGCGTTTTGTGACGGTTGACGTGACCGTGACCGGAGACGATCCCACGGGGGAGATTTTAGAGGAGATCGCGCGGCTCGATGTAGCGGACGCCGTGGTTCGGGTGATCTATCACGTATCCGGGGAGCAACAGATTTCGGTGGATCTGAAGTCCATCCACAACGCGCTGAAGGCGGCTTTTCTGGTGGCCAGCATCATGCCGAAGACGGAGATTCCGGAGCGGGTGCGGCGCGCGGAAATTTCGAAGGATTTGCTTCTCGAGGAGGCGTTGACTCGGTACGTGGCGAACAATCCGGACCTGGATTATTTGAAGGAGCCGTTGCAGATCTATGCGAAGCAGCTGGAGGAAGAGTTGGAGATGGGGAAGAAAAGTTAATGAGCAATGAATAATGGGCAATGGGGGAGCGATGACACCGATTACGATTTCTTTGCCGGAACATCGGTTGTTGAAATTGAATGAGATGGCCACCAGGCTCAGTGTTGCGCCGGAAGCATTGGTGCGCTTCAGTGTTGAGGAAGTTCTTTCCCGTCCCGAAGAGGCGTTCAGGCAAGCCGCGGACTATGTGCTTGCGAACGATGCTGAAAGTTATCGGCGGTTGGCCTGATGCGTTGTCTAACTCTGAGCGAGGAGGGGCCGATGAGATTCCTTTGTAAGGAACCGAAGATTGTTGCCGCGAGTGCAATCGGTGGTGAGCGGATCCAGTTCGGTTTGTTGTTGCTGGTGGTATTGACTGTCGGGTTCCACAATGTATGCGTAGCCGACGAGTACGACCTTTCGAAGAGCTTGCACTATACCGGAGAGGGAATGCGCTATTGGTACGAAGAGCCGGGCGGTTTTATGGATGTGACCCGCATCCCATACAACGAGCTGGATTGCGGCGGTTGCCACGTCAAGTCGTGCGACCAATGTCACACGGAAGCAAGCGGCGGCAAGCCCACCGATATGGAGACGTGTCTGACCTGTCACAGCAGGGCGAACCTCACCTTCAAGATGGGCCGGGAGGATGGCACGCTCGATGTGCACGTAGCGAGGGGAATGGGATGCACGGACTGTCACAAAATAAAGGATGCACACGGTGACGGCGTGTTCTATCATTCCATGCGCGACGAGGGTGCGATCCGCGCGTCGTGTCTTACGTGCCACGAGCCGGACAGGAACATCCCGGGCCACGTGGTACACCGGAATAACTTGGATTGTTCCGCATGTCACGTGGCGAATACCACGGCTTGTATGAACTGCCATTTCGATACGTTTATAGAGACGGGCAGCCGCAAGGGGAATTTTGTGCGTACGAAAGATTGGCTGCTTCTCATCAATTATAAGGGGAAGGTGACGGCCGGCGGCGCGCAAAGCCTGGTATATAAGGACCGGAAATTTATCGCGTATGCGCCGTATTTTACCCACGCGATCCAGGCCAAGGGCAGGGGGTGTGACGATTGTCACGACAACGCAGCGGCCAAAAAAATAATGAGGGGCGAATCCGTTCCGATGATGGCTTTCGAGGACGATCGGGTGGTTTCGTGGGAAGGGGTCGTGCCGGTGGTTCCCGAGCATCTGGAGTGGGCCTTCCTGAATAAACAGGGGGATGGGTGGACGCCGGTTGGAAACGAGGACCCTCCGAAGATTCAATTTGTGGGACATGGGGAGCCGCTGACCCAAGGCCAGGTCTGGAAGCTGGCCATGCAGGTTGAGGAGCATAAACCCACGTCCGTTGAACAGGAGGAGGACGAAGCTGTTTTTCCCAAACGCTGGGCCCTGCACCCAGGTCATCCCAATCCGTTCAATGCCTGTACAAAATTTTCCTACGATGTCGCGGAGGAAGGCCGCGTGTTGCTTTCTATCTGTGACTCGTTGGGGCGAACGATCCGGACGTTGACTTCCGGGACGCTCCCCGAAGGAAGTTATATCGCCACCTGGGACGGGTTGGATGATCGGGGACGTCCCGCGGCGAGTGGTGTCTATCTGATCCGCATGGAGGCAGGCGACTTTGTGCGGACGAGGAAGATCGTATTGATCCGGTAATCTTCAAGGCGCTGGAAGGCGTGTTTCTCAAGCAGGAAGCCCTCAGATTTTTGTTGACATTTTGCGCGGACGGTGGTATGTTTGTACTCGTTCGCGTAATTCTATTCACATCATAGAGGCTTGGGCAAGGAGCTCGACCTTCTGCCTGAGCCTTGATACGTTAAGGAAAGGAGATGCCTATGTCTATATGCAAGTTGCCCTTTTTTGGATTTTTTGGGATAGGGGGTGTTCTTTTGGTGGGTGTTGTATGGGCGATCGGTCTGCGCAACGTGGCCCCGGATGCGGTGACGAAGGCCACCGAGGGATACAATTTTTATACCGGCGACTTGGCCTATCTGACCGATGGCAAAACTCCAGACAACGACGAGTCCCCTGGGATTTTCCAGTGGGGGAACAAGGGGCTTCTCGTGTTTGAGCTCTCGGAGCCTGTGGCTATCTCGGAGGTACGCGTCTGTGTTGGGGATAATCCGGCATGGTACATCGTAACCTTCTTCTTAGGGGCAAAATTGGGACCCGATGGTCAGTCGCAGGATCCGGAGGGGGAACAGAAAGGGATCGTGGAGAACTTCGATTTTTTGACCCATCAGTGGGTAAGCTTGAAGCCGGAGTCTCCTGTAGTCGCCGACTACGTACAGTTGGAGACGATGAACGGACCGGAGATGTACGAAGTAGAAATTTGGGTTGAAGACGAGACGACCCCTGTGCGGCCGTCTTCGTGGGGTCTGGTAAAGTCCCGATTCAAACCCTGAACGCACTGATGAAGATGATGAAGACTGATCTACCGGTCTAATCGGACCAAGACCTCCGAGATTTCCGAAATCTCGGAGGTCTGATTCATCCGTAGCAACAAAGGAGAAGACGATGAGTAAAGCGATGAAACGGCGTTCGTTGTGGTGGGCGATGGGTTTGATTGTGGTGGTGTCTGTTTTCGCGGACGTATGGCAGGCGGATCGCGCGGGGGGGCCTCGTCCCTTCCTGCCCACCGGCGTGGTAGCTGCTCCGGGTGCGAAGTCCATGGTGGTGATCGTGGGATCGGACGATGCGGATCTGTCCAATCCTGTTCGGCGTGAGGTGCTGCCGGAATTCGCGGACGATCCGCACGCGGATATGGAGGCCCGCATGAACGCGGCGCAGATCGAGGAGATGGTGTATAAGGCGCTGAACATGGATACGTCCGAACGTTCCATCCGGGAGGTGGTGCAGCCCGGCGATTGGGTGGTGGTCAAGCCCAACATGGTGACCTGTCCCGATGGGGAGGGTATCCATAACGCGTACGGACAAAAAAGCTGGAGTCGGGGGACCAACCGGGGACAGGATCACTGGGGGCAGAACACGGACCTCCGCGTGGTGCGGGCGGTGCTCAAATACCTGATCGAGGTCGACGGGGACGCCGGTCGGATTACCATCGCGGAAGGGGGCGCTGAATGGACCAGGTTGGGTGAGAAGAATACGAGTTCCAATCAGGAGCACGATGGTTGGACCGCGCACTGGGAGCCTTTTGACCATCTGAGCTACGTGGATATTGTAGCCGAGTTTCAGGATAACGCCAAGGGCATTCCGGTGGACATTGTGGATCTGAACTACGACGACTACGTGGATAAGGACGGGAAGGCGTATCCCTGGACAGACCATCATCCCACCGGCGATCCGATTCCCGTGCCCGATCCGAACGGAACCGGGGTGACCTGGTTCCAGCGGGAGGAGGGATTTTACGTGTCGAAGACCCTCTTAGAATGCGACAAGCTCATTAACGTCCCGCCGATGAAGACACACGATATTCCGGGAGTGACCACCATTCACAAGGCCTATGTAGGCACCTATATGCAGAATGCCTACGGCTCCGGTTGGGGCAAGGGGGGGCTGCACGGGGATGGCAACGACAAAGTCCCCAATGGATTCATGGATCTGTTCTCCTATTGTCCGACTGATTACTCGGTGGTAGAGGGGTTCTGGGGAACCGAGGGCAATGGTCCGCAGACTGGCGACGACGTGAAGCTCAACGTGGTCGTAGCCGGTGGCGATCCGGTGGCGACGGAGGCGGTCGTAGCCAACATTATGGGCTTCAATCCCTACGACATCTATCACTTACATCTATCGGCGGCCAAGGGCTTCGGCACGTGGGATCCGCATCAGATCGAAGTGGTTGGCCGATCCATCCAGGAGGTGCGGCGCCCCTTCAAAAAGCCGAGTTCATTGGCCGCGGGTCCCATGGGGATCACGCGCTGGCTGGTCAACGGTCCGTACGAAGGCTATTCGATGGACGAAGATTACCTCGGCGGCGAAGGAACGATGGCTCCGAAGGCCGGGGAGATCACCAACGGCATGGTGTGGCGGGAGACGGCGTGCGACTTGCGCGATCGTTCCAAACTATCCTTGAGCGGGGACGGCAACCAGACTCACTATGGCTTCACGTGGGTCAAGTCCGATGCGCAAAGGACGGTGGAATTGGTGGCCAGGGGGGACGATAAGATCAAGGTATGGCTGAACGGAGAGCCGGTAGGAGCAGCGGGGTATTCGCTCACGGAGTCCGTGACGCTCAACGAAGGAACCAACGCGCTGTTTGTGAAGGTGACCAACAGATTAGGGGCCAGTTTCATGAAGGTGTTCCTGCTGGATGAGGACAACAATACGCCGCTTGGCACTGAATATGTGCTGACCACGCCTGCTACGGCGGTGGAAGAAGAAGGGACGGCGCGTCCCGGCGCGTTCAAATTGTCGCAGAATGTTCCCAATCCTTTCAATCCGAGCACCTGGATTCCCTTTGAGCTGGCCCGGTCCGGTTATGTTCGGCTGACGATCTACAATCTCGCCGGCCAGAAGATCCGGACTTTGTTGGACAAGGAGTTGGCGGCAGGGATCGGGTACACCACGTTCTGGAATGGCAAAGACGATGCGGGCCGGGATGTGGCCAGTGGGGTGTACGTGGCTGAGATGACGGGCGGTGGGGGAGCGTTTAAGCAGACGGTGAAGATGACGTTGGTTCGGTAAGCGGGAAGGTCCCGGAAGGATCAAAACGAAAAGCCCTCTCCGTAATGGTGCGGAGAGGGCTTTTTCCGTTGCCTTTCTTTGCGTGCTTTGCGACTTTGCGGTGAGAAAGACGTTCACGCTTCCTCTTTTTTTCTCCAGAAAGTCACGTTTGTATCGCCGTACGTGCGCTCCAGAAAGCCGTGCAGGGAACCGATGCGTTCCGGGAGGACGTCTTTTTTCCAGCGTTCCACGATTAGGGTTCCCTGTTGGGAGAGCAAGTTGCGTTCGGCGATCAACGTGAGTGTGTCTTTCAGGAGGTGGCGACGGTATGGGGGATCGGCGAAGATCAGGTCGAAGGAATTTTCCCGAAGTGCGGGCCTGCGCAGAAATTTTAGCACGTGCTGCTGTACCACGCGGCCCCGGTCCGCGCATCCGAGCGCGGTCAGATTTTTTCGCAGGACTCTTGCCGCCATTTTGCTGTGTTCTACAAATATGACTTCCTCGACTCCCCGACTCAGGGCCTCTAAACCGAGCCCGCCGCACCCGGCGAAGAGGTCCAATCCTTGCGCGCCGATCAGTTCGTCCGCCAGGATCTGAAAGATCGCCTCTTTCACTTTCGCACTGGTGGGACGTGTCACTTGTCCGTGCGGTGTCCAGAGACGTTTTCCCCGGAAGGCTCCGGCAATGATGTGCATAATTTTCAACCTTTCAACCGAATGATGAATTTGCCGTGTCCGATGGGAAGTGTTCAACCGTAAGCATCGCCTGTGTCACGGAAATGCGAGCCCAAGCCCAGCACAAAAACCCTTGACTTTACAGGTCTCAAGCGTTATCTTAGGGATATTGCATGTACGGCAAACGCCAGCCCATTCGATGGGTTGCTCCCAATAATATATACCGAAGCTTCGTTTTGTCAAGACAAATCTGGATAAACAGGAACAGTCCCCCAATGTCGAATGCTCCCGCCAAAATTAGCAATCAACCCTTTCGTCGCGCTTTCATATAGCAGATTCCCGGAGATTTTTTCTATGAACCATTTTTTTTTGGAATTTGAGCGGCCTGTCGTGGAACTGGAGAATAAGGTCGAGGAAATACGGAAGTATGCCTCGGTCGAGGGGCTGGATATGTCGGACGAGTTGAGTCGCTTAGAGGAGCGTACGGAGGAGATGCGGCGGGAGATCTATTCCGGACTGACGCCGTGGCAGCGGGTTTTGGTGGCGCGTCATCCGAAGCGGCCTTATACGCTGGATTACATCCGGCTGATGATGACGGATTTTGTGGAGTTGCATGGGGACCGCTGTTTTGGGGACGATCCGGCGATGGTGGGAGGAATGGGCCGGTTGGATGGGGAGGCGGTGATGGTGATCGGGCACCAGAAGGGGCGGGATACGAAGGAGAATATTCGGCGGAACTGGGCGATGCCGCATCCGGAGGGGTATCGGAAGGCGCTTCGGTTGATGAAGTTGGCGGCTAAATTCGGGCTTCCGGTGATTTCCTTTATTGATACCCCGGCCGCGTATCCGGGCATCGAAGCGGAGGAGCGCGGTCAGGCGGAGGCGATTGCGCGGAATCTATTGGAGATGTCCCGGCTGCCCACGCCGATTGTGGTGGTGGTGATCGGCGAAGGGGGATCGGGAGGCGCGCTCGGAATCGGGGTAGGAGATCGGATTTTGATGCTGGAGAATGCGTGGTATTCGGTGATTCCGCCGGAATCGTGCTCGACGATTTTGTGGCGCACCCGGGAGAAGAAGGAGGAGGCGGCAGCGGCGTTGAAGCTGACCGCGGAGGATTTGAAGGAGTTGGGTGTGGTGGATTGGATCGTGTCGGAGCCATTGGGGGGCGCCCATCGGGATACGGAGAAGACGGCGGCGCGGTTGAAGGGGGTTTTGACAGCGGAGATCGGGGCTCTGAAGGAGATTCCGGTGGCGGAGTTGGTGCATCAGAGAAGGGAGAAATTCGCGCGGTTGGGGGTGTGGGAGAAGTGAGGAATGAAAAAATGCAAAATGCAAAGTGAAAAATGAGAAATGCAAAGTGCGCCCCACCAATCGCCAAATCGGGAAGCATGATTTCGAAAACCTGTTCTATCCGGGTGCGTTACGCGGACACAGATCAGATGGGAGTGGTGTATTATAGCCGCTATCTGGAATGGTTCGAGGTGGGGCGGACGGAGTATCTGAGAGCGCTCGGCTGGCCGTATCGGAGGATGGAGGAGGAGGGCGTGTTTCTGCCGGTGGTGGAGGCGCATGTGCAGTATCACAGATCGACGCATTACGACGACTTGGTTCAAGTTCGCACCCGTATTGGGGAAATGTCCGGTGTGCGGTTGAAAATCGAGTGTGAGGTCTGGCGGGAGGGGGAACTGCTGGCTTCAGGATATACGGTGCATGCCTTTTTGAATGGCGACGGGAAGCCGATTCGGCCTTCCAAGGTGTTTGTGGAAGCGTTGAAACAGAATGAACAATGAACAATGAGCAATAGTCCACCGAAGCACCCCAGTTTGGTAAGGGGCGGCGGAAGGGCATTACTCATTAAGAAGAAGGGGGGGGCCATTATGGTGGATCAGGAACTACTGGATATCCTGGCGTGTCCGAAGTGCAAGGGCGATCTGGAGTACGACGAGAAGGCGCAGACGTTGACGTGTCGGGCGTGCAAATTGCGCTATCGAATCGAGGACGATATTCCGATCATGTTGATAGACGAGGCGGAGAAGATCGACTGATAGGTTAAAGTTAAGGTTGAGAAGAAGACAAGTGGTTTTTTTACCCTCAACCTGCCTTTAAGGAAGAGCCCGATGTCCCAAAAACAGCAGACAGCGCCCACGCTCATAGGATATTCCCGTTGGTTTGTGCTGGTCGCTGCCGTTTTCATCACGTGCCTGATCACGGCCAACATTACGGCGGTTAAGCTGATGGATTTTTTTGGGCAGCCCCTGCCTGTAGCGATCATCATCTTCCCCGTCAGCTACATTTGCGGGGATGTGCTGACCGAGGTGTACGGGTACCGCCGGGCGCGGCGGGTGATCTGGCTGGGATTTTTCTGCAATTTGATCGCGGTGGCGGCGATCTGGGTGGGGCAGATTTTGCCGGCTGCTTCGTTCTGGGATGGGCAGGCTGCGTACGAACGCATTTTGGGGTATACGCCCCGGATTTTGATCGCTTCCTTTCTGGCCTACCTCGTGGGGGAGTTCGCCAATTCCTTCGTGCTGGCCAAGATGAAGATTGCTACGAACGGGCGCTGGCTGTGGATGCGCACCATCGGTTCTACTTTGGTGGGTCAGGGCCTGGATTCGCTGATCTTCATCACCGTGGCGTTTTTGGGGATGATTCCCTTGAGCGGCCTGGCCGCGGCCATCGCAGCCCAGTGGCTGGCGAAATCGGTCTATGAGGCTCTTGCGACGCCGCTGACGTATAAGGCGGTGAATTTCCTCAAGCGCCGGGAGGGGATGGATGTGTATGACCTTGATACGCGGTTTAATCCGTTGTTGGTGATGAAGTAGAAAAAAGGCCGATGTTTTCGTTCCCACACAGGTGCGTGGAAACGAGAGGGAGAGAGGAGATGTCCGGATGAATGCCGTACCCTTTATTGTGGATTATAGGGACAAACTGGCGGAGGAAATCCGGTCTATGCCGGATGAAATCCTGCCGCAGGTTCTGAGTTTGATCCGGCAGTTGAACCGGAAAAGGAAAGTGGCTCAGATTGTTCGACAGGCGGAGCGACTGGCCGTCCAAAGGAAGCATTGGACTCGTGAGCAGCGTATAGATCATCTTTTCAAGGTGATAGAGGAAATGCAGCAGGAAGCGATGGAGAAAGGGGTAGCCATAGACGACGAGCGGGAGGCAGCCATTGACGATTGAGACCTCCTTCCGAGCTGTTTTCGATACCAATGTGTATGTGGCATGGGCTTTAGGCAAAAATCCCCGAAGTCCGATCAAAGAGTTATTCGAGCGACTCAAACACGGAGAGTTTGTGTTGCTCTATTCAATGGCTATTCGTGATGAAGTCATTGAGAAACTGTTTGGGAAAGGACTCTCGGGGAAGCGGATTGCTGGGTTCGTTGAGGTAATGACCGGATTAGGGGAAGAAATCGTTGTGGAGCCTGAGGAAGTAGAACCCGTTATTTTGGCTGATCCAGACGACGATGTAGTGCTTACCTGTGCCTCAAAAGGCAAGGCGACTCATCTGGTCACGTACGACTCAGACTTCGATGTATTGGGCGGTGTATATCAAGGGATTACCATCCTGGATGGGTTACACTTCCTGTATGTATTGCGTGGCGATTCGGAGGAACTATGAATTATAGAGTACGCCCCGAGGCCACAATGGCTGCTTTCGGCGATCTGACGACCGATCAGCGGAGTTATCGTC
>MVCQ01000161.1 GCA_002059205.1 Candidatus Latescibacteria bacterium 4484_107 | reverse complement strand
TTATGGCCGTGCCCGCGCACGATCAGCGGGACTGGGAATTCGCGAAAAAATTTGACCTGCCCATCGTGGAGGTGGTCTCCTCCGAAGCGGGCGTGGAAGAGGAGGCTTACGAAGGCCACGGAACGATGATACATTCCGCGTCTTTTGACGGGATGGATTCCGAAGAGGCCAAGGGAAAGATTACGGCATGGCTCCAAGAGCGGGGATTGGGGCGTGCCCGGACTACGTACCGTCTCCGGGACTGGCTGATCTCCCGTCAGCGTTACTGGGGCCCGCCGATTCCAGTGGTGTATTGTGATCGATGCGGCATCGTGCCGGTTCCCGAAGAAGACCTGCCCGTGGAATTACCTGTGGTGGAGCACTTTCGCCCGCTCGGAACAGGCGAGTCTCCCCTGGCGCAGATCGAGGACTTTGTAAATACATCATGCCCCAAGTGCGGCGGCCCGGCCCGAAGGGAGACGGATGTATCCGATACCTTCGTGGATTCCTCCTGGTATTTCCTGCGCTATCCCTCCACCGAGTGGAACGACCGTCCCTTCGAGCGGGAGATCACGCACCAGTGGGTGCCGGTGAACATGTATATGGGCGGGATCGAGCACGTGTGCCGCCATCATCTGTACGCCCGCTTCGTGACGATGGTGCTCCACGACCTGGGCTATCTGGACTTCGAGGAGCCTTTTACCAAGCTGCGCCTCCACGGGTTGATTTTGAAGGACGGGGCCAAGATGAGCAAATCCCGCGGCAACGTGGTGAATCCAGACGAATACATCGAGACGCACGGAGCGGACGTGCTGCGGATGTATCTGCTGTTTTTGGGGCCGTTCGAGGAAGGCGGAGATTTCAGCGATCAGGGCATCCGGGGCATCTCCCGATTCCTGGGGAGAGTGTGGGCGCACGTGCTGAATCCTCCGAAGGGTTTTGGCTCCGGGACCTCGCTGTGGCCGATGCACAGGGCGATTAAAGCGGTCACGGAGGACATCGAGAGCCTGAAGTTCAACACGGCCATTGCGCACTTGATGGAGTACTCCAATTGGATGTCAGAGCAGAAGACACACTTCACCGCAACGCAATGGGACGAAGCGATCCGCAATCTCGTACTGCTGCTGGCGCCCTTTGCCCCGTTTTCCGGCGAAGAGTTCTGGGAGCGCTTGGGCGGCCCGTACAGCGTGCACGATCAGGCGTGGCCTGAGTGGGACGAAAGTCAGTTGGCTTCGGAGACCTTCATCCTCGTCATCCAGATCAATGGAAAACTCCGCGATACGGTCGAGGTTCCGGTGGAACTCTCCGAAGAGGAGGCCGGGCAGCTCGCGCAAAGCCGCGAAAAAATTCAAAAGCTGACCGAAGGAAAGCGGATTGTGAAAATTATTTATGTTCCCAAGAGGCTGATCAATTTTGTAGTTCGGTAATGAGTCATCAGTCATTCGTCAATCGTCATTAGGGGGAGTGGTGGGGCACGCCTGCCTAATGCCTAATGCCTGATGCCCAATGTCTAATGCCCCAATGACCAACTCAACAAGGAGCGTATCAGATATTATGAAAATAACCGGCGCAGAAATTTTCGTGGAGTCCTTGAAAAAAGAGGGCGTCGAAGTGCTGTTCGGGTATCCCGGAGGAGTCATCATCCCCATCTTCGACACGTTGTACGATGAGCAAAAAATTCGCTTTGTGCTGGCCCGGCACGAGCAGGCCGCGGCCCACGCGGCAGATGGATACGCGCGGGCGACGGGAAAGGCGGGCGTGTGCATCGCCACGTCTGGGCCCGGAGCGACCAATCTGGTTACGGGGATTGCGACGGCCTATATGGATTCCGTCCCCGTGGTGGCTTTTACCGGCCAGGTCAAGACCACGATGATCGGAAGCGACGCGTTTCAGGAGGCCGACATTACGGGCATCACGCGTCCGATCACGAAGCACAACTATTTGGTCAAAGACGTAAAGGATCTGGCGCGGACCATCAAGGAGGCGTTCCACATTGCGACCACGGGACGCCCCGGACCAGTGCTCGTGGATATTCCGGTGGACGTGACGATGGGATCGGCTGAGTTCGCCTATCCCAAGCAGATCAATCTGAGAGGATACAAGCCCAACACCGATGGGCATCCGCTTCAGATCAAAAAGGTGGCCGAGGCGATCCGGCAGGCCCGACGTCCGGTGATCTATGCGGGCGGCGGCATCATTCTCTCCAATGCGTCGGAGGAACTTCGCACCCTGGCCGAGAAGACAAGTATACCGGTGACCACCACGCTGTTGTGTCTTGGGGGCTTTCCCTCGGATCATCCCCTGAGTCTTGGAATGCCGGGCATGCACGGTACGCAGGCGGCCAATCTGGCGCTGACCGAATGCGATCTGATCGTAGCCGTCGGCGCCAGGTTCGACGACCGCGTGACGGGAAAGTTGGATGCCTTCGCGCCGCACGCCCGGATCGCCCATCTCGACATCGATCCGGCGGCCATCAGCAAGAACGTGAAAGTAGATATCCCCGTAGTGGGAGATGCCCGACGCACCATGGAGCAGCTTATTGCGGTCGTGGAACCGAGGAAACGCAATGGGTGGAATGATCGAGTGGATGCCTGGAAACAGGAATATCCGCCGACGTACGTACCGAGCGACGCGGTGATCAAGCCCCAGTATGTGGTGGAGCAGATCTACGAGGCCACTAAGAATCGGGAGACCGTAATCTCCACCGAGGTGGGTCAGAATCAGATGTGGGCGGCTCAGTATTATAAGTTTTCCAGGCCGCGAACCCTGCTCTCTTCCGGAGGATTGGGCACGATGGGATACGGCTTTCCAGCAGCCATCGGCGCGCAACTCGGAAGGCCGGATGCGGTGGTGTTCGACATTGCCGGGGACGGCAGCATTCAGATGAACATTCAGGAATTGGCCACAGCGGTCCAGGAGCGCCTTTCGGTCAACATCGCCATCCTGAACAACGGCTATCTCGGGATGGTGCGCCAGTGGCAGGATCTTTTCTGGAACAAACGATACTCCGCGACGGACATCGAGGTCGCGCCCGACTTCGTCAAACTGGCCGAGGCTTACGGAGCCAAGGGCATTCGCGTTACCGATCCGGGGAAAGTCCGGGAGGCCATCGAGGAGGCCATCGCCACGGACGGCCCCGTGATCCTGGACTTCGTGGTAGATCGGGAGGAGAACGTGTTCCCGATGGTGCCTGCGGGGAAACCCATCTCGGAGATGATCGGAGGATTGGCTTAGGAAACAACCCATTACCACGGAATCACACGGAAGTACACCGGAAAATTCCGTGGTCTTCCGTGTACTTCCGTGGTAAAAAAGGAGTGCGTTCTATGAAGAAACATACGATTTCAGCATTGGTGGAAAATCACTTCGGGGTGCTTGCCAGCGTGGCCGGACTTTTCTCCAGCCGGGGATTCAACATTAAGAGCCTGTCCGTGGGGGAAACCGAGGATCCCAGCATTTCCCGGATGACGATTGTAGCCAAAGGAGACGACCGGATTCTGGAGCAGGTGATGAAGCAGCTCAACCGGCTCGTGGATGTGATCAAGGTGATTGATATGACGGTCCAGGATTACGTGGATCGGGAGTTGCTGCTCATAAAGGTCAGCACGAGTAAGGCGGCGCGATCCGAGATTATGGAGATTGTGCACGTGTTCCGGAGTCGGATCGTGGACATCAGTCCCAGTACGATGACGGTGGAGGTGACGGGAACGGAGGCCAAAATCAACGCAATCATTGGAATGCTGAGACCTTTCGGTATCAAGGAGATCGCCCGGACGGGCAAGGTAGCGCTGCTGAGGGAGGTGAAGGGGTGAGCCATCGGACACGCCGGGCAGACGCGGGCACGGCTTTTCCGCGCGTCCCAGTCTGAACTCGTTCCCACCATCCTGCGTGGGAACGCAAACTCGACGCTCGGCGTCTCCGACCGAACCATGAACGGAGCGGAATGCACAGCCGTGGAGAGCAATCTATGAAAAATTCCAGGAAGAAAAAAATCTACCTCGACGTGTGCACGCTCTGTCGTCCTTTTGACGATCAAAATGTGATGCGCATTCGTCTTGAGACCGATGCGTATTACCTGATCGTCCAGGCCATTCAGGACGAAGCGTATGAAATGATCGTGTCTCCAGTCCATTTTGAAGAAGTGAACGCCATCAAGGAACTTCAGGAGAAGGTTGAGATTCGGTCATTTTTGCAGGCTTATGGAGTAAGAGTCGTTTGTGATCTTTCAAAGGTAAGAGCAAGAGCGGAGTATTTGTATTCCATAAAATTTGGACTTGCAGATGCTGCCCACGTCGCGTTCGCTGAGAGTACTTCGGATTTCTTTATATCCTGTGACAACCGATTGCTCAAAAAATGCAGAAGGCACCATGTAGGCGTGGCGGCCATGAATCCGGTAGAATGTTCTATCAGGGAGGGTTTGAGATGAAAATGAGTGTTTTTATGAGTGAAGAGAAACTCAGCAGAGCTAAGAGCATCGGACACTGTGGGGAGACGCGGACACGGCTTTTCTTCCGTCGTCCTCCCTTGTCCGCTGCTATGAGAGGAGCAAGCAATGCAAACTTTAACATACCCGGTTGAAAGCTCCCTCTATGAGCGGGCCATAGAACAGTTGAAGCATCTCTCCGAGGACCGGATCAAAGAAGCGATAGACTTTATGGAGTATCTGCGCAATAAGGAGTTGCGCGAGGAGTGGGAGGCTACGGAGGAAATTCTGGCCGATGAGGGGATGATGAAGGGGATTATGGAGGGAGAAGCCCAAATTGCCAGAGGCGAGGTCTATGATTGGGATGAGGTAAGAGAAGATGTATAAGGTTAAGTTGTCCGCACGGGCCAGGAACTACTATAAGAGGCTACCGCCCTGTATGAAACGGAGGATTAACAAAATGATAGAAACGTAGGATAGCCTGAAGCAAGTTGCGATCAGGGAACATCAAACCCAGCACAGCATCGGACATTACGAGGAGACGCAGACTCGGCTTCCTCGCGCATTCCCCTCTTGTCCGCTGCTATGCAGTTACCCGGCAGCACGAAGCTGCTTTATCAAGAAAGGAGAACGGCATGAAGATTTACTACGACAAGGACGCGAATCTCGACCTGCTCAAGGACAAGCAGATCGCCATCATCGGGTACGGCATTCAGGGACGGTGCCAGGCCCTCAATCTGAGGGACAGCGGATGCAATGTAGTAGTGGCCGATCTGGAGGGATCGCCGAACTGGAACCAGGCGGTGGAGGACGGATGGAAGCCCACCGACGCAGCCTCGGCCGCCCAAAAAGGGGACATCGTCCAGATTCTCACTCAGGACGATGTGCAGGCGATGGTGTATAAGAAGGAGATTCGGGATAATCTGAACGAGGGAGATGCCATGCTGTTCTCCCATGGGTTCAACATTCACTACAACCAGATCGTCCCGCCGAAAAACGTGGACGTCTTCATGGTTGCGCCCAAAGGCCCCGGAAGTCTCGTGCGGGAGTGCTACGTGAACGGACAGGGCGTGCCCGGGCTTTTAGCCGTGTATCAGGACTATACTGGGAAGGCGAAGGATCTCGGAATGGCGTATGCGAAGGGAATCGGCTGCATTCAGGCGGGATTGCTCGAGACCACGTTTAAGGAGGAGACCGAGACCGATCTCTTCGGAGAGCAGGTCGTGCTCTGCGGCGGCGTGTCCGCGCTGATCCAAAACGCTTTCGAGGTCCTGGTCGAGGCGGGCTATCAGCCGGAGTCCGCGTATTTCGAGTGCTGCCATGAGTTGAAACTCATCATGGATATGATCTACACCGACGGCATCTCCGGCATGCGCAAGAAGGTCTCGGATACGGCGGAGTATGGCGATATGACCCGTGGACCGCGCGTGATCGACGAGAGCGTCAAGGAGGAGATGCGGTGCATTCTCGAGGAGATTCAGGACGGCTCTTTTGCCCGGGAGTGGATTCTGGAAAACCAGGCGGGCCGGCCGGTCTATCATGCCCTCGAGCGCCAGGGACAGGCCCATCAGATCGAGGAGGTGGGAAAAAAGCTGAGGGGGATGATGAGCTGGTTGTAAATTCAGGGGCGGCGTTTGGGAGTCCGATTTTTTAGTGACTCATAGATGCCGTGCGTTGATGCACAATATTTTCTTGCAGCATACAAAAATCCGAGGGCGGGTATCCATCCGCCTTCGGATTTTTTGTTTTGAGAGGAAAGGCTGTAAAAAAAAATGAAAAATGGGAAATGAAAAACGTGAGGCGTGAAACGCGATTTGGAGGCACGGTGCAGCCCGGCGCGTGAAGCAGGAAGGGGGTGGCACCACTCACCACTCACCACTCACAAGCCTT
>MVCQ01000013.1 GCA_002059205.1 Candidatus Latescibacteria bacterium 4484_107 | reverse complement strand
GCCGGTCCCCCCAATCGAATCCAAGCCATCGAATGTCCTCTTTGATGGACTCCACGTATTCCACGTCCTCTTTGGTCGGATTGGTATCGTCGAAGCGCAGATTGTAGCGGCCCCCGAATTCCTCGGCGATCCCGTAGCTGATGCAAATGGCTTTGGCATGCCCGATGTGCAGATAGCCGTTAGGCTCCGGCGGAAAACGGGTGTGCACGCGCCCGCTGTTTTTATTGCGCTTCAAATCTTCCGTAACAATCGCCCGAATAAAATCTGAAGGAGTTGTAGGTTCCGTCACGCTCATATCCCCAGTTCCTTTACCGTTTGTATCTTTGCTCCTGTAAGGTTCAATCCCCATGAATACCGGCCTCAAAGGGGCTTTTTGGCCCTTTCGATCTATGTTCTACAATATACGAATAAGCGCCTCTTAGATCAAGCGAAAAATCACTCTACTTATCAAGTGAATAATGGCTCGATTTTCCCAAGCAGGGAGATTATCCACATTGATTTTTTGGGTTGAACTGAACCGACATGGCTATGAGATAAAGCGACTTTAGAAGGCGCGGCACGGAGTTATCCACACCGCATGGTGCATTGTGGATAACTGCACCCGCAGTAGAATCATTCATGTAACAACTGGTTTATTATAGCTTAAAAGCATCCACTCTCTGTTTTTTAGAGCGGCAACTCCACATAAGTGTGGATAACCGGATTCCCGAAAAGTCAACTGAAAGAATCGCGAGGCTCGGGCAATGCAGGGGCTGTGGCCTCTTACCGTCGAAACGTTCAGACGGGCCGACATACAAGACGTTTTCTTCAAGAAACCATTTTCTATGCATGTTCGGTAGGAGCGCCGACCAGGACGAGATACGAGAAGCGTGAGAGGAAAGGAACGGGGATGCGCCGGTGATCGAGCAACGCGAGAGGAAGGGAGGGACATTCATCGAGAAGCCGGCGAACTGCCTCGCGGGCATCCGGTCCCCCGTACGCAATGATCCGCCCCGAAGGCGCAAGAAGCGGGAACGCGAGGCGAATCGCCTGAGCCAGTGGAGCCACCGCCCGCAGGGTGATCAGGTCGTATCGGTGGCGATGCTCCGGATCCTCCACGACCTCCTCGGCACGGGCGTGGAGGACGGATAGATGCGGACAGGAAACTTGGGCGGCTACCTTTCGGAGAAAAAGCGCCCGCTTGCGCCTGGATTCCAAAAGGGTGACGTGGAGATTTGGACGGAGGATTTGAAGCGGGATGCCGGGAAAGCCGGCTCCGGAACCGATGTCGAGCAGGGAGAGCGGCGGGGCGGACGGAAGCCAGGGCAACGCGGTAAGCGAGTCGAGCACATGCCGGGACACGAGGCGCGGAAAATCGTTCGGCGCCACGAGATTGACGCGCCCACTCCACGTGCGGATAGAGTCGAGATGAAGGAGCAGATCGCAAAGTTGCGCATCCGTCACGGAAAAACCAAGTGTTCCGCATCCGTCACGAATTGCAGAAGCATCACAACTTGCTGTTTTTCTATGGAGATGATCCGCCTGTTTCACGTGAAACATTTTTTTCTCCTATTCCCCGCTCTTTTGATACGCTCGAGAACCACCAAAAGCACCGAGATATCGCCCGATCTCACGCCCGAAATCCGGGAAGCCTGACCGAGGGAACGTGGGCGGACTTCGTTCAGTTTCTGCCGGGCCTCCTCGGAAAGCCCTGTCATGTTCGCATAATCCACCTCCTCCGGGATGGTTCGATTCTCCATGCGCTCAAAACATCGAACCTGTTCCTGCTGACGCTTGATGTATCCCTCGTATTTGATCTCCGCTTCAATTTGACGTCGCAGTGACGCATCCAAGCCCTTCTGCTCCTCCATCAGCGTCAGCAGATCCTCGTATCCAAGTTCGGGACGTTTGAGAAGCTGCGCCAACGTCTGAGACTCCGAGATGCGCGAAGATGCCTTCGCTGACAGGAGGGGATTGATTTGGTCCGGGGCCACACGCATCCGATGCAGACGTGCCACTTCACGTTGAACCAGATCCGCTCGTGCGCTCGAACGGGCATATCGCGCCTCCGAAAGCAATCCGAAACGCCGTCCATAGTGCGACAACCGCACGTCTGCATTGTCCTGCCTTAAAAGCAGACGATACTCCGCACGGGATGTGAACATCCGGTAGGGCTCCTTCGTACCCTTGGTAACAAGATCATCCACCAGCACCCCGATATAAGCTTCGGAGCGACGCAGGACGAACGGCCCCTCGCCACGAATCCGCAAAGCCGCGTTGATCCCCGCCATAATGCCCTGAGCCGCAGCCTCCTCATAGCCCGACGTCCCGTTGATCTGACCGGCCAGAAACAGTCCCCGGACGGTTTTGGTCTCCAACCACGGAAGCAACTGAGTCGGAGGCACGTAATCGTACTCGACCGCGTACCCAGGCCGTGTAATCTCCGCTTCCTCCAGACCCGGGAGGGTGCGCAGCGCACGCAACTGCACGTCTTCCGTGAGGCTGGTGGCAAAGCCGTTAATGTACTGCTCGGGCGTATTCAGGCCCTCCGGTTCCACAAATATCTGATGCCGCTCCCTGTTCGGGAAGCGCACGATTTTGTCTTCGATGGACGGACAATATCTCGGACCGATGCTCTCAATTTTTCCCGCATACAAGGGCGAGCGATCCAATCCTCCCCGGATGATCCGATGCGTCTCCCCGTTGGAATAGGTCAGGTAACACGGCACTTGCTCCATATCCAGCCTCTTCGTATCGAAAGAAAAGGGCGTCGGATCGGGATCGCCGTCCTGCCGCTCCATCCGTCCGAAGTCCACCGTGCGCCCATCCACGCGGGGAGGCGTGCCGGTCTTCAGTCGTCCCAAACGAAGTCCGCAACGGGACAAAGACTCGGAAAGCCCGATGGCGGGGAGTTCGGCAACCCGTCCTCCGGCGAAGCTTACCAGCCCCACGTGGAGCAACCCATTGAGAAAAGTGCCGGCGGACAGGATCACCGCCTTGGCCGAAAGGTGCAAGCCGGTCTCCGTGACCACGCCCCGAATTCTTCCCTCCTCCACGACGACCTCCGTGACGTGCCCCTGCTTCAAGCTCAGGCCGGCCTGATGCTCCACCACCCGGCGCATCTCGGCGCGATAGTTGGCCCGATCCGCCTGCGCCCTCGGTCCCCATACCGCGGGTCCTTTGGAACGATTAAGCATCCTGAACTGGATGCCGGTGCGGTCGCTTACGTGCCCCATCTCACCCCCGAGGGCGTCAATCTCCCGGACCAGATGGCCCTTGGCCAGTCCGCCGATGGCCGGGTTGCAGGACATCTGACCGATCTCCTCGATCTTCATCGTGATCAGCAAGGCCTCCATCCCCATCCGCGCCGCCGCCAACGCTGCTTCGCATCCAGCATGGCCCCCGCCCACCACAATTACGTCGTACGCTCGTGCATCCATTTTACGATTCACCTTATTTGTACCGCATTCCTACCACGGAACAACACGGAATTCCACGGAGCCTTTCTGTGTTTCTCCGGGATCATCCGCGGTAAGTGAGGCATCTCTATTTGCCGATACAAAATTCCGAAAAGATGTGATTCAGGATGTCCTCCGAGGTGGTCTCGCCCACGATCTCGCCCAGTGCATCTAAGGCTTCCCGAAAATCCAAGGCCACGTATTCGTAAGATACCCCTTCGATGATGGATTGATGCGCCATCTGAAGCGCCCCGGAGGCCCGATCCAAACAAATTTTATGACGAAGGCGCTGCACGGCAATGCCTTCGCTGCCTCCACCGGTTCCCCCCTGCGCGGCGGCTGCGATCAAGGCTTCCAACTCAACCAATCCCCATCGCTCCTTCGCGGATATTTCCACCGTCCCCGCACCTGGGAAGATCGCCTCCGCCGCTGCTCGATCCGCCACGCGGGGGAGATCGCACTTATTGATCACCACGATACGCTTGGTCCCCTCCGTCGCGCGTCCCACCGAACGATCTTCTTCATCTATCTCCGCGGACCCATCCAGCACCAACAAGATCAGATCCGCCCCCTCTATCTCTGTCACCGTGCGTTGTTTCCCCGCGGACTCTATGATGTCCATGGTTTCTCTGATCCCGGCCGTATCTATCAAAGACACTGCAAGGCCCTCGATGTCCACGCGTTCCTCCACCGAATCCCGAGTGGTTCCCGCAATCGGGGTAACGATGACGCGCTCCTCAGCAAGTAAGGCATTCATAATAGAGGATTTACCAACGTTCGGCTTTCCTACGATGGCCGCCCGGATCCCCTCGCGTTCGATTTTTCCCCGTTGGAACGTGGCGCTCAACCGCTCGATCTCCTCCCGGATCGCCGCGATGCGAGCCTTCAACTCCTCCGGATTTACAAGCGGCACCTCCTCATCCGAGAAGTCCAGGGTCAGCTCGATCCGGGCCACGTCCTCCTGAAGACGCTGCTTAAGCGTGTTGATCTTTCCGGACAGCTCAC
This sequence comes from Candidatus Latescibacteria bacterium 4484_107, assembly GCA_002059205.1. Taxonomy (GTDB): domain Bacteria; phylum Latescibacterota; class 4484-107; order 4484-107; family 4484-107; genus 4484-107. Next base: position 13,986 of record MVCQ01000013.1, on the reverse strand, counting down.
CCTGCATACTCCGATAGGCCGAACGCAAACTGCGCTCCGTCTGAGCCCGGATCACATCGGTCACCGCTTCCGCCTGCGCGAGATCAATCCGCCCCCCCAAAAAGGCGCGCCTGGTAAATTCGCCGGGTTCGGCGAGACGCGCCCCTCTTCGGCACACGGCATCTAAGACCCGCTGCACCGCAACCATGCCCCCGTGACCGTTGATCTCCACGACATCCTCGGTGGTATAAGAATGCGGTGTGCGCATGATCGAAAGGAGCACCTCATCTATCTCTTCCCCGTCTTCAACTACTTTCCCGTAGAGAAGTTCTCTCGATGGAGCTTGCATCGGCCGGCAGGATCCGACAAACAGGGACTCCGCGATCTCCACCGCACGAGGGCCGCTCAGACGGACGATACCGATGCCTCCTGTGCCTATCGGGGTCGAAATCGCGGCTATGGTGTCGTTGGCGTCCATCTTCCAAAAATTCCAATAAAGAAGGGGAGAACCTTACGCTCTCCCCGCTATAAAATATCCCGAGACTACACACACGCTATCTATGCCAGGGTATGGCGCTTCATGAGCCATTGCTGCAACGCGGAGAGGACGTTGAACAGTGTGTAGTACAACACGAGCCCCGACGAAAACCGAATAAAGAAAAATACCATCATAATCGGCATAATATAGACCATCGCAGCCTGCTTCGGATCTTTCATCGTCATCTTCTGCTGAATGAACATCGTCAGCCCCATCAGAACGGGAAGAATGTAAAATGGATCGGGCTGGGCGAGGTCATCAATCCATCCGGGGATAAAACCGGCTTGCCGGAATTCGATCGTGTTGCGGAAAACGGTGAATAGAGCAAACAGGATAGGCATCTGCAGCAGCATCGGGAGGCATCCTCCCACCGGATTGACGCCGTACTCCTTATATAGCTTCATCGTTTCTTTATTGAGCCGCTGCGCATCGCCTTTGTATTTTTCCTTCAATTCGGAGATAAGGGGTTGAATCTCCTGCATCTTGTTCGTGGATTTGTAGCTGCTATGGGTGAGCGGGGACACAATGAGCTTGATCATGATTGAGAAAAGGATGATTACAATGCCGTAGTTGGAGATCACACGATGCATCGCCGTCAAAACCGCGAGCATTACTTTGCCGATGGGGCGGATCCATCGCCATCCCAGATCCATGGCGCGTTCCAGACCGACTCCGAGAGCGGCAATATCGGCGTAACTCTGAGGCCCCAGATACACCGTCCACTTCGCTTCGCGCGCTTCACCGATCGTGCTTTCCAGAAATACGTCATAACTTTTGCACGATACGCCATCCCAGGAGGGGCCGGAAACGCGGAAGGTAGATTCGCGCCCGGTTGCCGGAATGAGCGCTATGGCAAAATATCTATTCCGAAGGCAAACCCAGTCCAGCGCACCCACCACGGAAGGAGAGTGCAACGGCTTCCCTTTTTTAAGATCATATTTCTCTACTTCTCCGCCCATATACGTGCGCACCTGCATCGCGCGGACGTCGTCTTTTATATTTTTTTCCGTGACCGCCATACCGCCCAGCCAGCAAATACGGTATCTTGTACCGGACTCAAATCCTCGAAAAAGGAGTCTCATCTCCGCATGGTAGGCATTGGGGGGAAGCGTGAAAATTTTCTCAATCTCTCGTCCCGCGCCGAGATTGGCCACAAGACGCACCTCGTCCGATGTGCTTCGATCCTTCCATTCCACCTTATTCAGGTCTTCCCACGCTCCGAGCTCCTGATTCCATATAAAAAGGCACAGCCCCCTGCTTTTCTCCGCAAGAAGCTCCACATCCCCTATGCCCTCTTTGCCCCGATAGGTTTTCAACTGCCAACTTCGCACTGTACCGCCTTCGGTGCTGATCACGCCGTGGACATATTCGTTTTCCAGAACGATCTCCGCAGGCGTGAAATCCGGTGCCGGGAGGGATCGCGATAAGCCCGGTTCGGACGAGACGCCCGGGGGGGTCGAAACCACGGGACGGGGAGTTGCTGGTATGGAACGCGGTTCTGTGTCACCGCTCGCCGCGGACTGTTCCTGTTTTGCCGTCTCGGCGGTTCTTTGAGACATCCGTTTTTTCTGGTAGGGGCCCATCAAAAGAATCACCAGGCCCATCAATACCAGTGCTAATATCGTCTTTTTATCCATAAAATGAGCTATTCCATTCAAGGCGAACGAAGCACCATATTCCTCTCCATTAACCCCGCTGATTTTAGTAGGTCGGAGAGTTCTTCGTCCCATTGTGAGACGGAACCATTGCGCGCTGTTCTTTGGGGCAGGATCAGCACTTCCCACGTTCCGGAGAGATAGGGGCGTTTTTTCCGCCATACCTCGCGAAGCCGGCGTTTGATTCGATTACGGCGCACGGCATTGCCATGTTTCCGACCGACCAGTATGGCCATCCTGACTTGCTCTGCCCTTCGATACCGGATATCCAGCGTCTTCCCTCTTTTTCGATTCCCCTCAGAAAGCACACGCCGTATATCCCGCTGTGACCTGAGCGTGCCTTTCACAGAGCCCCCTTCGTTTTGCAAAGCCGAATCTGCTTCCATCAAGGCGCGGGGTTCATATCCGGCCTATCCGCCGGGCTTCATAAATACGGTTCGCCGTACATCCGCTTGGGGTTCATTTCAAGATCGGCGCTTACGGGATGAGGCGCTTTCGGCCTTTTGCGCGACGCCGGCTGAGCACTCTACGTCCGGCCGGGGTGCTCATTCTGGCTCGGAAACCGTGGGTATTCTTCCTTTTTCTGTTGCTGGGCTGGAACGTCCTTTTCATGCTTTCTCTCCCTATTTGGCTTGTAAGAACCTCGAATAATGCGAAGTAAAATATTTTAGCTATTTTTTCTTAAATTCAGTCAGGCTCTATCTTTGCTCTTGTTCCGTAAGATATTTTAGTTTTTCGGTCGCAAAGGGGGAAATAGAGTACTTTCCCCTACTCCGTTTTCGGGAAGGCTTAAGTAAAGCGCGAAAGCCCTTTGTGAATAATGCGCATTTGGAAGGCACTAAATATAAATCTTATAACGTATAAAGTCAAGTCTTTTTCAAAAAGCGCCTTTTATCATAGTGGTTTTTCAGGAATTAAGCCATTACTCTATTTATTTTGATAATTCAACATTGGAAAGAAATTCCTTGACTTTTCGGCTACTATGTTATAGTTTTTGTCCTTCAGGCGCAAGGTAGTATCGGGCTAACACACTGTGTGGACAACCATGTGGATAAACATCTCTGTATCTGTCTTAGACTAAGCCGGTTACCCTATCTTGCGCCAAATTCTCTGTATGCAAAATCAGAGTGTAAATCTACGCAAGGTGCATATAATCAGCTTCTTATACGTAGTGATATTCTATTAGCCATAGAAAATAACATCTTGAGTAGTTGCACATTTTTTTGTTGCAAACGTCCCATATACTGCTTGCAAGGTATGTGGATAACTGGAGGGGAACAACTTGATGTCGCCTTCGGATCCCGCTGAAATCTGGGCAAGATGTCTATTGAATATAGAAAAGAAAACTTCCAGACAGAGCTTTGAAACGTGGCTCCGGTCCATTAAGTGCTCCCATTTTGAATCGAAACAGATGGTTCTCGATGTACCGAGCACCTTTTTCGCCGAATGGGTGGAAGAACATTTTCTTCCGCTTATCCAATCTTCTGTTTTGGAAGTTACCTCGCTCTCTCCTCAGATCTCCTTTTTTGTTATGCAACAAGAAGGATCCGGTGGCCCTGCGCCCTTGGTTAAACCTGAGCGGATTGCTCCTTCTTTACAAATTTCCCCTCACGAAAGCAATATGAATCTTAATCCACGCTATACCTTTGATACTTTTGTGGTTGGAAACAGCAATCAATTGGCCAATGCCGCAGCGCGTGCGGTAGCGGATGCGCCCGGAACCACGGCTTTCAATCCCTTACTCATCTATTCCGGTGTGGGTCTCGGAAAAACCCATATTCTCCAAGCCATCGCGCACCATTCTCTCAAAAAAAGCAATGCGCTACAAGTGGTCTATGTATCTTCGGAAAAATTTTTCCTGGATTTTATTGATTCTATTCAAAATAATAAACGCCAGGAGTTTAGTAAAATCTACCGGAACGCCGATCTTCTTCTTGTCGATGATGTTCAGTTTCTCGTGAATAAGGAGACTACGCAAGAAGAATTTTTTCATACTTTTAATGTCCTTCACCAAAACGGAAAACAGATTGTTCTCACCTCTGATTGCCCCCCTTCCGAGTTGAAAGGGCTAGAGGAGCGCCTCGTCTCCCGATTTCAGTGGGGGCTGGTAGCGGATATTCAGACTCCTGACTTAGAGACCCGCATCGCTATCTTACAAAAAAAAGCTACTACCGACGGCATCGAGTTGCCTCAAGGGGTAATCTCGTTTATCGCCGAGAATGTCACTTCAAATGTCCGTGAATTAGAGGGAACTTTGATTCGATTGCTTGCCTCGGCATCCATTACAAACCAAGATATCACGCTTCCGTTTGCGCAGGATCTTCTAAAAAATATAATACAAACCGCTTCGCCGGCTGTTACCATCGAGGCCATTCAAACGGCTGTATCTATGCACTATAACATTCCATACGACTTGATTGTCGCCGAGACCCGAAAAAAGGCGGTAGTTATGGCGAGGCAGGTCGCTATGTATTTGGCCAAGGCCCATACGAAAAGCTCACTGAAGACCATCGGTCTTCATTTTGGCGGCCGGGATCATAGCACAGTGATTCATGCTTGTAAGTCGGTGCAGGAAAAAATTGCGAACGACGCAAATTTTAGAGAGGAATTAAAAAAAATCTCCGAACTTTGCAAATATACACATACTTAACCGGCATTATTCCTGAATACGGATAGAGCCTTGCCTTGCTCCTGAGTGGGAAGTATTCCGGTTTTCCGGTGGGCAAATAGTAAAGTTTTTCCAGACAGTTTCATGAAGGTCTGAGCAAAACCCGAAGCCGGATGTAAAATCCCAGGCCAGGGAATAATACCGGTTAGGAAACTATAAACAAAGATATTCACAAATAACACAAACTATGTGGATATCATGTGGATCGGCTGTGGACAACCAGACATATCATGACGCTTGTGGATAACTTGCTAATTTATCCACAAAATATCCACAAGTTACCCACCTTTTTTTTTGTGAACCGTATGACTATCCGAAAGCTATACAAGGAGATTGAAGGATTCCGCATAGTTATCCACACAGATCCACATAGCCTATTACTACTATTATTTATCTATCAATAACAAATGTCTTATTATTTCCATCCTTTTTCTCCTGGATTATTCATGAATTCGGCGAAAATTCTCCTTTGTTCTTGTTCAGCAAAGCATGGTGGATTTCCGGTTTCAAAACTGAGTTTTTAAGCAAAGCCTGAAACCCGAGATTTGTGGATAATCCAGGTTCTGTACATTCTGCACAGTTTTAGGAAAACTTTAATAAAAAAAGGTTAGGCGTGAAAGCCCTGTCTTATGAATAATGCAGGTGAAACAGACAACCGTTGCATAGTTTCCAGTCAACCAAGTAGAAATAAGAGGTTGAACACGTACTATTGGGTGAGGAAAGGCACCCATCAAAGTAACTTACTGATAATACGGATAAACGCTTATATTGCCATCTGATCTCCGTAAAAGACAGGTGTGAAAATGTGCCAGTGCCAGTAGTAATGAATATTGCTCCGTATCATCTGTTAGGGACTTTGTGAATTTGCGAAAAATGAAAATTACTACGGACCAGGAATCACTTTTCTCCGCGATACAAACTATTTCGACGGTAGTTCCGGCTCGAGCCACGCTTGCTATTCTATCGAATGTTCTGCTTACGGCGGAGGAGGAGCGGTTGGTTTTATCGGCTACTGATCTGGACATTTCTATTCTGACAAGGGTGCCCGTAGAAGTGCACGAACCCGGAGGGATTACGGTCCCGGCGCGAAAACTTTTGCAGATTGTCCGGGAGCTTCCGAATAAACAAGTTACTCTGGAAACCGAGGGAGAGCGAATTTCAATACGCAGCGATCGCGGGCACTACGTACTCACGGGGATTCCGGCGGATCAGTTTCCAAATCTTCAGACGGAAGTGGAGGGGACCAGCATAGAAGCGGAAGCGGATTTGTTGCGAAAGATGATCGAAAAGACCATTTTCGCGGCGTCCGGAGATGAAACACGACCGGTCCTTAACGGGGTTTTGTGGCGGATTGAGGATCATGAGGGAGCGGGACGAATGACCATGGTGGCCACGGACGGTCACCGGCTTGCGCGAATAATTGTGCGGCTTTCGGAGCCCGTTGGAAAACACGCGGAAGCTATTTTACCGCCTAAGGTACTTCATCAACTCGTTCGCCTTGTGTCCGGTGGAGCCGCCTTACAGAAGGCTATTATAGGAGAAAATTTTGTAGTCTTCGATCTCGGAACGACGGTGCTCTTCTCCCGCGTGATCGAAGGGCCTTATCCGGACTTCGATCAGGTGATTCCCCAGGAAAATGAGAAAAAATTGGTGGTGGCTTATGATGTTCTGGTGCCCGGCATTCGACGCGTGTCCATCCTTGCCGATTCAGACACCCATCAGGTACGGCTGAATCTTGGTGAAAACACGATGAAGCTCAGTTCCGCAAGCCACGACATTGGCGCGGAAGCCGAGGAGGAGCTTCCGGTGAACTACCATGCTGGAGAATTGGAGATCGCTTACGATGCCAGTTATCTGATGGACATTCTTAAAAATATGGCTTCCGAGGAGGTGGTGTTTGAACTGGATACGCCCATTAGCGCCGGGGTCGTTCGACCTGTTCAACAGCAGGAGGGACAGGATTATCTCTGCCTTATTATGCCACTCCGTATTGTGGAATAACCTCTTTCAATAGGTAATGAACAAAGAGTAATGAGCAATACCCCCCCGAATTCAGGACGGTTGAGTAGTGTATTTTTTGTTGTTCATGGCTCATTGTTTATCACTCATTACTATGTTTCTATCTATCTTAGAGCTGCATCATTTCAGGAATTACAGGGGGGGGCGGCTGGTTTTTGCTCCCAAGGGCGCGCTGATTCGCGGGGGAAACGCCCAGGGCAAGTCGAATCTGTTGGAGGCGATCTATTTTCTGTCACTTGGCAAGTCCTCGAGAGGGGCAGCGGATGCCGATGTGGCATCCTATGAGGAACAGGGGTTCGGAGTGCGGGGTGAGGTTTCCGGAGCAGGGGGATCGTTTGCCATCTTTGTGGAATACGATGCGGCTTTGGGCAAGCGGATATACATAGATGGGCAAGTGTTACCGCGCGTCTCTGAGTTGATCGGGCGTTTCCCTTCGGTGCTTTTTTCTCCTGAGAATGTGGATCTGATTCTCCGTTTCCCGGTGGGCCGGAGGCGTATTCTGGATGCGCTTTTGGCTCAGGAGAGCCGGGAGTATCTGGCGGATCTTTTCCGATATCGAAGGGTGCTCACTCAGCGGAATCGTCTTCTGAAGCGAATTACCCAAGCAGGCGTGCAAGCGGATCGGTTGCTTCATCCATGGGACGAGGAGTTGGCTGTGTGCGGCGCCCGAATCGTCCGAAAAAGGATGGCGGCGGTTGGGGAGTTGGAGCAGAGTTTCGTTCGGTTTTACCGGGATCTAACATCAGGAGTCGAGGAGGCGTCGGTTACTTACAAAAAGACGGTGTCTTTCGAGGACGAGGACGGCGCCGTGCCGCGTTTTATAGAGATGTTGAACAAAAAACGCGGCGAAGAGATTCGGATGGGATATACACTATCCGGGCCACATCGGGACGACGTGCGCATCTATGTGAACGGTCATGACCTTCAGCGATTTGGCTCTCAGGGGCAGTTGAAGAGTGCGTTATTGGCGTGGAAACTGGCGGAGGTCGTGTTTCTGCAACGCGCCTCAGAACAGTGGCCGGTGTTGTTATTAGACGATGTGTTTTCAGAGTTGGACCGACGGAGATGTCTGGCTTTGCTGGAGTTGCTTTCGCAGTTTGGACAAGTGTTTTTGACGGCGGCCCGGGAGAAGGACCTGCCGCTGTCGGAAATGGGATTCGAAGAGGTTATTATTGAACAGGGAACGTGCATCCAGGCAGCGAGCGAACAATTATCCGCGGACGCTGGGCAATCTGCTTGCTGACGTAGTGCGGAACCTGCACCTTGGCCGGAGGCTGGCGGAGCAGAGGGCGTGCGTTCTGTGGCCCGAAGTGGTTGGAAAGTATGTTTCTAAAAATACGAAAGTGCGTTCGATAGATCGCGGGAAGCTTTTTGTATGGGTCAAGACGACGGCATGGCAGAACGAAATTTCGCTTCGTCGTGGGGAGATCATTCGGAAATTGAATAAGGCCGTGGGGGAACACGTGGTGGAGGATATTTTGTTTGTTAGTGAGCGGTAAGGTATTGCCTAGATTTCAAAAATTACCAAAATCGTTTAGCCCGGGTGATACGCCCAGCCTCAGGCTTTGCTTAAAAACTCAGTTTTGAAACCGGAAATCCACAACACGTTGCCGAACAAGAACAAAGGGGAATTTTCGCCGAATTCATGAGTAATCCAGGTTAGGTTGCCTGACCGGCAAATCCCTTTACTCTTTGAACTCTTTCAAAGTTAGACGATAGATTACTCGTCACCATGCATAGGAATGGAGATAACGTGGAAGAACAATTGATGCAGCAGGGGAAAAAAATGGAGTATGGCGCGAAGGATATCAGAGTGTTGGAGGGACTGGAGGCGGTGCGCCTTCGTCCAAGTATGTATATCGGGAGTACGGACACGCATGGGTTGCTCAATCTGGTGCGGGAGGTGATTGACAATAGTGTGGATGAAGCCCTGGCCGGACGCTGTGACCGCATTGACGTGGTGATTCGGATCGACGGCAGTATTTCGATAGAGGACAATGGGTGGGGGATTCCCGTAGACCTTCATCCTACGGAGCACCGTCCTGCGCTGGAGGTCGTGATGACGAAGCTGCACGCCGGCGGGAAGTTTCAGAAGGGGGCTTACCGGGTATCGGGCGGATTGCACGGCGTGGGCGTTTCGGTGGTGAATGCGCTTTCGGAGTGGTGTGTGGTGGAGGTCTATAAATCGAACAAGATATACCGGCAGTCCTATCATCGGGGAGTGCCCGACGGGGATATGGAGATCATGGGGGAGACGGAGAAGCAGGGCACGAAGACGATGTTTAAGCCGGACGCTGAGATTATGGACGTAGTGGAATTCAGCTTCGATGTCATTTCTAAGCTGGTTCGGGAACAGGCTTTTTTGAATAGCGGGGTGAAGCTCTCGATTCTGGATGAGCAGTCGGGGAAGTCCCGCGAGTATGAATATGAGGGGGGCATCGTCACTTTTGTAGAGTATCTCGACGAGAATAAGAATCCCCTGCACAAACCTCCTATTTATATTCAGGGCGCTTCCGATGGGTTGGAACTTGAGGTCGCGATGCAGTATAACGATTCGTATTCGGAGAACATTTTTTCTTACGTCAATACGGTCCATACGGTAGAAGGGGGCACGCATCTGAGCGGGTTCAAGACGGCGCTGACCCGGACCTTAAATACCTATGGGCAGAAGAATAAACTCCTGAAGAATGGGGCCTCCCTTTCCGGAGACGACGTGCGGGAGGGATTGACCGCGGTGATCAGCGTGAAAATTCCGGATCCGCAGTTCGAGGGCCAGACGAAGACGAAGCTGGGAAATCACGAGGTTCGGGGGATGGTGGAGTCCTTGGTGGGCGAGAAGCTCAGTGCGTATTTGGAGGAGAATCCCACAGTGCTGAAGCGCATAATCGAGAAGGCGCTTCAGGCGGCGCAGGCGGCACAGGCAGCTCGCAGGGCGCGGGAGTTGACCCGAAGGAAAAGTGTGCTGGAGAGCGCAAGCCTGCCGGGGAAGCTTTCCGATTGCTCTATTAAAGATCCGGCAAACTGCGAGATTTTTTTGGTGGAGGGCGATTCGGCGGGTGGTTCGGCCAAGCAGGGCCGGGATCGAAGGTTTCAGGCCATCCTGCCGTTGTGGGGCGTACCGATCAATGCCGAGAAGGCGCGGGCGGATAAGATCCTGAATAATGATAAACTGCAGCCGATCATCACCGCGCTAGGGGCTGGGCTTGGCGAGGACTACGATGTCAGCAAGCTGCGCTACGGGAAGGTGATCGTTATGGCGGATGCGGACATTGACGGCCTTCATATCCGGACGCTGCTTCTGGCGTTCTTTTTCCGATATATGCGCGCGATGGTCGAGAAGGGCCATGTGTACATCGCACGCCCGCCGCTGTATCTGATTCGCAAGGGGAAGCAGGAGCATTATGCGTATAGCGATTCGGAGCGGGATGAGATCCTTGGAGGGCTGGATGGAAAAGGCATTACGATTCAGCGGTATAAGGGATTGGCCGAAATGAATCCGGAGCAGCTCTGGAAGACGACCATGGATCCGGAGGTGCGCACGTTGCTTCGGGTGACCTTAGAGGACATGGTGGAGGCGGATCACGTGTTCACGGTGCTTTTGGGCAACGATGTGCCTCCGAGGCGGAAGTTTATCGAGGAGAATGCCAAGTATGTGAAGAATCTGGATATGGTGTAGAGAATTGGGTAGAGGAACACCCCAGCGCCGGAGACCGGTCTATGAGTGGACAGAGTGGAAGAGGTAGCGGGGGTGGCAGGGCGGAGGACTTGATTCCGAAGCACGGCGGCTACCGGAAGCTGAAGAGTTTTCAGATCGCGCAACTTGTCTATGATGTAACGGTGCGGTTTTGTGACCGTTACATCCACAGGCGGAGCCGCACCAATGATCAGATGGTTCAGGCGGCGCGCTCGGGTGTGCAGAATATCGCAGAGGGGAGCCAGGCGTCGGGTACGTCGAAGAAGTTTGAACTGAAGCTGACGAGTGTGGCGCGGGCGAGCCTGGAGGAGTTGCGGCTGGATTATGAGGACTTCCTGCGGCAGCGGAGCTTGACGATTTGGGAGAGAAGCGGACCACGCCGAACAGAACTGATTGACAGACGGTGCTCTACTGCTGATGAGATGAAGTGGCCCGGTGGGTGCGGGAAGTGTATGAGCGTGGTGGACAACATGGACTTCATGGACAAAGTGGACGGTCCACGCCGTCCACCTACCCCGAGATTGCGGCCAATGCCGCTTTGACGCTGATAGCAGTGGCCTGTAGTCTCCTTGATCGTCAACTTGCGTCGCAGTCCAGAGCCTTTGAGCAAGAGGGCGGCTTTACGGAACGGCTTTATCGGATGCGTCAGCAGGCACGGAGGAACCGATGAGTTTTCTCAGAGAAAATGCTCTCGGTTGGTTTGAACCCCGTCGGTGGAGTTTTAGCGACCTAATTGTCATAGAGAGGAAAATCCATGCAGATGCAACGTCAGCACATTGTTCCGATGCTTATCGAAGATGAGGTGAAACAGTCGTATCTGGATTATTCCATGAGCGTGATTGTCTCGCGCGCGCTGCCGGACGTGCGTGATGGTCTCAAGCCGTCTCAGCGGCGGATTTTGATGGCCATGCACGATTTGAATCTGGAGCCGGGACGGAAGCACCGGAAGTGCGCGAAGATAGCGGGGGATACGTCGGGCAATTACCATCCCCACGGGGAGATGGTGATCTATCCGACGCTGGCGCGTATGGCGCAGGATTTCAATCTGCGCTATACGCTGGTGGACGGCCAGGGGAATTTCGGGTCCATTGACGGCGATCCGCCCGGAGCAATGCGATATACCGAGGCCAGGATGGCGCATCCTGCGGTAGAGCTCTTGGCGGATTTGGAGAAGGACACGGTGGATTTTGCGCCGAATTACGACGATACGAGACAGGAGCCGGTGGTGCTTCCGGGCAAATTCCCCAATCTGATCTGCAACGGGTGTTCGGGGATCGCAGTGGGGATGGCCACGAATATCCCGCCGCATAATCTGTCGGAGGTCGTGGATGCGCTGTTGGCGTTGATCGAGGATCCGGAACTGGATGCGGATGGGCTGATGCGCCATATTACCGGGCCGGACTTTCCGACCGGCGGGATCATCTATGGGATAGAGGGCGTTCAGTCGGCGTATCGGACGGGACGGGGACGCGTGGTCATCCGGGCGCGGGCTACGATAGAGACCTTGAAGAATGGCCGGGAACATATTGTGATCACGGAGATCCCCTTTATGGTGACCAAGTCGTCCTTGATCGAAAATATCGCGGCTTTGGTGCGCCTCAAGAAGATCGAGGGGATCTCGGATTTGAGGGATGAGTCGGACCGGGACGGGCTTCGGATTGTAATCGAGCTGAAAAAGGATGCGTACGCGAGTGTGATCCTCAACCAGTTGTACACACGCACGCGGCTTCAAAACAGCTTCGGCGTGAATATGCTGGCGTTGGTGGACGGACAGCCGATGACATTGACGCTCAAGCAGGTGCTGGAGCATTATGTGGAGCATCGGCATGGCGTCGTGGTTCGCCGAACCCGGTTTGAGCTGGATAAGGCGCAGAAACGGGCGCACATTGTGGAAGGGCTTCGGATTGCGCTGGATCACATAGATGAGGTGATCGCGCTCATTCGGAAGGCCGAGGACCGGCCCGCGGCGCGCGAGGGGCTCATGGAAACATTCCATCTTTCCCAGGTGCAGGCGGATGCCATTCTCGAAATGCGCTTGCAGCGTCTGACCGGGTTGGAGCGGCAAAAGGTGGAGGATGAATATCTGGCGTTGATCAAGGAGATCGCTCGCTTAGAGGGGGTTTTGATGAGTAAACCTCAGCGGATGGCGATTATCCGGGCGGAACTGGAAGAATTGAGGGAAAAATATGGGGATGACCGAAGGACGGAGATTGTAGCTTCGGCGGAGGAGTTCAGCATCGAGGATCTGATCGCCGAGGAGAATATGGTGATCACCATCTCGCACTCGGGGTATATCAAGCGGACGCCCATCGCGACGTATCGCAGGCAGCGCCGGGGCGGTCGCGGAGGAACGGGGATGACCACCCGGGACGAGGATTTCGTGGAGCATTTGTTCATCGCCTCGACGCACAGTTATATTTTATTTTTGACGGATGGGGGGCACTGCCATTGGTTGAAGGTGCATGAGATTCCGGAAGGGGGGCGCATGGCGCGCGGCCGGTCCGTGGCGAATCTGCTCGCGATGGATCGGGACGCGTCCATTGCGGCCATCGTGCCGGTCAAGGAGTTCGATGAGGATCATTTCCTTTTGATGGCCACGCAGCGGGGATTGGTGAAGAAGACCGTGCTCTCGGCTTATGGGCGGCCTCGACGGGACGGGATTATTGCTATGAATATCGTGCCCGGAGATCGTTTGATCGAGGCGAAGTTGACGGATGGGTCGCAGGATGTGATTCTCGCCACGCGGCGCGGGCAGAGTATCCGTTTTCGGGAGAGTGACGTCCGGGCCACGGGCCGGGCCACGCGCGGGGTTACCGGGATCTCGCTACGGGATGGGGATGAGGTGGTCTCGATGGTGGTGGTAAAAAGGCAGGGCAGCTTGATTATGGTGTGCCGGAATGGATACGGGAAACGGACGCCGGTGCAGGATTATCCGGTGATCCGGCGCGGTGGGAAAGGCGTGATCGGCATCAAGACCACGGACCGGAACGGGGAGTTGATCGCCGCGAAAGAGGTGGTGGACAGCGACGAGCTGATGATCATATCCCAGGGGGGGATTCTGATCCGGCTTCCGATCAGGGATGTGAGTGTGATCGGGCGGAATACACAGGGCGTGCGGCTGATCCACCTCGATCCGGAGGACGTGGTGATGGATGTGACGTATATTATGACGGACGGGGCGGAGGAGAAGGAGTTGGAGGAGGAGGGCGGCGAAGCGCCGAAGGGGAATTCCGGAGCGCATCCGGAGGCCCTGGAGGAGGGGACCGAGGCGGGGTCGGAGGATTCGGATGAAGGGATTGTGCTCGATCTTTTTTCGACGGGTTCGAGCGACGAGGCGGACTGAGAACCGCTCCTTCCCGATTTTTTCGGTGGGATAAACCATAGCGGGGCGGAGAGGTCAGTTCTTTTCGGGGGACTGACCTTTTTGTTGATG
>MVCQ01000160.1 GCA_002059205.1 Candidatus Latescibacteria bacterium 4484_107 | reverse complement strand
CCGCTCCCAGATGTCGTCGGTGAGGGCGGCGAATTTTTTCCCATAAGCCCCCAATCCCCGATGATACCCCATATCCCCCATAGCCTCCGCAGCCGCTTTGTCCATCGGTTGGGCGCCCGCCTCCCGGACCCATTTCATCGCCTCTAAATGATGATCCCGGATCGGACATGGAACCAGAAAATTGCCTACTTGATCTGCGGGTTTATCATACCCATACTCCCATTGCCACTTTCGTACGGACTTGAAAAGCGGCGACATGAGCACCTCGTTGATGTTTCCCCCCTTCCGATAGATCTGCAGGATGTTGTCCGTGGTGTAGGGAAAAAATACACATGGACTTACGTTTCCGTTCCAGTCAATGTAGAGGTACCCTCCGGGCCGCCCTCCTGCGATGCATCCGTTACCGGCTGGACCGCTGTTCCAGAAGTCCGCGATAAAGACATCCCGTTCCCGGATAATACGCTGTATGCCATGATACATCCTGAGACGCTGCTCAGGAGTGACCATCAGATCCAGCGTGAACTCCCGTCCGATGGGCATATACTGGAAAATCCAGCCATAGATCGCGCCCTGCTCCTCGAAGTAAAAGTCCACGAATGGATCGCTCACAATGAGATCGGCATTGTTCCGGGTGCCTGTGATCGAGATCCCGAAGGGGACGCCTGCGTTTCTGAGACGCTCGAACGCGCTCAAAATCCGCCGATGCACCCCCTTGCCTCTCCGGACATCCGTTTCCGCCTCGAAGCCTTCTACGGAGATGACCGGGCTCAAGTTGCCCGTATCCGCCATCCGGCCTGCCATCTTCTCGTCAATGAGGGTGCCGTTGGTGTACATCATGAAGTAGTTGTCCGGATGGGCCGCTGCCAAATCCACGATGTCCTTCCCCTGACTTTTCCACATCAACGGCTCGCCTCCTGAGATCACCGTGAAATGAGAGCCCCAGAGTTCCGTCTTCTCCCGCACAATACGGTCTGCCACATCGTAACTTAGCTTCGCGGCATCGGTTGCCGAGCTGGAGGCGTAGCACCCGATGCAGTGGAGATTGCAGCGTTTTCCAGGGCTGAGAGTGAGCAAACCTGGGGGGCGAAAGCCATACTGCTCCTTAAAGGCGGCCCCCACGTCGTCTGTGTCTAAGAGAATTTGTCCGACGAAGACTTTCAGCGCAGCCTCCCGGACCAAAGGCGCGATGCGCCCGTCCTTCGAGGCCCGATTGAAGGTATGCAGCAGGTTCCGCACGAGGTAGTACTTATCCTCCTGCGACCGTACCGGGTACCCGTCGGGATTCTCTTCTACCAGCGCGTGGTAGATCCGCTTGTCCGCGATCTTGAGGGCCGTCCCCCTGAGCCGGTCTTTGGAGAGCACGGCATTCAGCAGGGCAATCCACGATCGTTCTTGTCAACACCTCCTTCAGAGACTCGTCAGTCGTCATCAGTCATCAGGGGGACTGGTAAGGCACTGATGACCAATGACCAAATTCAAAGGGGATGTCTCCCCTATATAGGTACCCAATCTCCATGCTCCATCCTTAACGGAGCTTTTTTGTGCCTTCTATATCCCCCCATCAGGTTATAGAAGTATGGGATCCCCAGCCTAAAAAGTTTTCGGAACCGGAGATAAAAAGATAGGTATGCCTTAAAGATCAAACGCTCCATGTCCTTGGGAGATACTTTATCCAGTCTGATGATAGGTTCTCCTCCCCAATACCGCTTCCAGTCGTGGGTCAACAAGCGATCTTTCACTGAGGCATAAAGCCGGGTGCCGGGATAAGGGGTCATGATGGAGAACTGCGCCTGATCGGGGTTCAACCGTTTCGCAAACCGGATGGTCTCATTAATCATAGCCTTGGTCTCGTTCAGCGCACCGATCATAAAGCTTCCCCATACCGCGATATGGTGCTTCTGGAGTATTTTAACCGCTTCGACGGCCTTATCCACCGAGAGGTTTTTTCCGATTTGATCCAGCACTTTCTGAGAACCGCTCTCGAATCCTATGAAGATCTCTCTCACCCCGGACCGGGCCATATCGGCCACCATCTTAGGATTGCGAACGATCGTATCCACTCGAGAGAAACACCACCAGAACAGATCCCAACCTTTCCCCATGATGCCTTTGCACACTTCGAGAACTCGATCCGGGTTCAGGGTGAAATTGTCGTCTAAGAACGCCACGGCTCGATACCCATATCGGTCGTACAGGAATTCAAGTTCCTCAAGGATATTGCCCACAGAGCGCGTCCGCCATTTGACCCCGGAAAATTGGGAGGCAGAGCAGAACTCGCAATTGTAGGGACATCCTCTGGAGGTCACCATGGTAGCCATGGGACGTTTTCTGAGGGTCGTGATGTATCGGTCGAGGGGCAGCAGATTCCGAGCCGGAAAAGGCAGGGCATCTAAATCCTGGACAAATGGGGCAGCCGGGGTGCGTACGAATTGCCCATCCTGCATGGATGAGATGCCTTGAACCTCCTCCAGATTATGTCCGTCTTCGAGATGGCGTACGAGATCGAGCATGATATGTTCTCCCTCGTTTCGCACTACATAGTCCACCAGTCCTGTGCGCAACGTTTCCTCATCGAAGAAGGTCACGTGCGGTCCGCCGACCACAACAGGCCTGCCGTGCCGCTTGGCGGCCTGGGCGATTTTGAGAGATACGGGATAGCGAGTCGTATCCACGGAAATGCCCACCAGATCGAAGTTCTCGTACGGATACCGGTCATAGTTGAGGGGCTCTACATTCAGATCTGCGATTTGGACTTGGTGGCCGGCGTCCACTAAAACCGCTGCTATGTATCCCAATCCCAGAGGGGGTAGGGTTAGCCCAACACGGTGATAGAAATTGATGGCAGGCGGGTTGATGAGAAGAATTCGCATAACACACCTCTCTTGCGAAGTTGAAAACACAGCTATCCTCCCGCAGGCTTCAAAGCCTGCGGGAGGATAGAAAATCAGGCCATACAAATCCGGATTACCGTCACGGTTGCTGTGGTTCTGTTTTCTTGACGCCCAGCGAAATTCCGAAGACCACCGTCAGAATGCCTACGATGATGAAATTTACGGACGCATGAACGCCTATGATGCCTGCGACGAGCAACCAGATTCCGAGAATACCGCAGAGGATACCCTGCCATGTGCTTCGCGCCCCGGTAGCAAAGCTGATTACCGCAAGAATAATGCCTACAATGATCAGGTTCACCGTACCCTGAACGCTATGAATAAATCCAGAGATCAGGGTCCAAACCCCTATCACTAAGTTAATCCAGCCTGCCCACATGGTACCCACCTCCTTTCTTCTTGCGAGAATTAGAGGAGATCCGTTCTCTCAACCGTTTCTGTTCTAAATGAGAAAGCAATAGGTATGCCAGATAAAACTCACTAAAAAAGAGAGGCACGGCATCTTCTTAGTAGGCAAGAGATAAAGGACGCTTATTTCTTGTATCTATAAAAGCATGGCATTGGAAATGCGACAAAAAAAATCGCACTTGCCTTTTCGAGATTTATGCAAGTGCGCTTTTTTGTTATATATTAAACTGCGAATATTTTTATCGCAGGTCGCTTTGAATTTTAGGGGAGATCACGAGATAGAATTACGTTCGAACACCCCCCAATCTTTCCTCCTGACTCCACACCGTTTCATCATCGCCTGAAACTGTCTGCGATCCATCTCGGTTTCCCGGGCGGCCCGGGAGACGTTTCCTTCGGAGCGCCTCAATGCCTCCACCACAAACCGCTTTTCGAGCTGTTGGGCCACATTTTTTTTGGCCTTCCTTTTTGCCCGCTGCAATCCCTCTCGATTTTTCAACGGGAGTGGGGAAGTCCCTTTCACTTCATCGGGAAGATGCCCTATCTCAATACGTCCGTCTCTTGCCAGGACCATAGCTCTCAGGATGGCGTTTTCTAATTCCCGCACGTTTCCCGGCCAATGATATTCCTCCAGAGCCGACAGGGCCTCCGGAGCAATGTCGGTGATCGTTCCGGGGAGATCTTCCGCATGCTTTTTGAGAAAGTGTCCTACTAAGGGAGCGATGTCTTCCCGACGTTCCCGGAGCGGCGGAATGAAGAGGGGAATCACGTTCAGACGGTAGTAGAGGTCCTCTCGGAAGCGTTCGGAGGCTACCTCTACTTTCAAATCGCGGTGGGTGGCGGCGATCACGCGCACATCCACCTGGATGGGGACCACTCCTCCCACGCGGGTAAAGCATTGTTCTTCTAAAACTCTCAGGAGCTTGGGTTGGAGGATCGGAGACATTTCGGAGATTTCGTCGAGGAAGAGCGAGCCGCCGTGCGCCCGTTCCAGTTTTCCTTTTTTCTGGACCACCGCGGAGGTGAATGCTCCTTTTTCGTGCCCGAAGAGTTCGCTTTCGAGCAACCCCTCTGGAATCGCCGAGCAGTTGATGGGTACAAACGGTTTGGATGCGCGCCCGCTGGCCAGATGGATGGCCCGGGCGATCAGTTCTTTGCCCGTTCCCGTTTCCCCCTGAATCAGCACGGTGGCCCTGCTGTCGGCGATCTGTTCGACCAGTTTCAGGATTTCCCGCATCTTCGGATGCACGCAAACGATATTTTTGAGGCCATAGAGGCCTTCCAACTCCCGCCTCAAATGGCGATTTTCAGTAAGCAGACTTCGGTAGGAACAGGCTTTCTGTACGGCAAGGACCATCTCTTCCATTTTTACCGGCTTCAAGAGATAGTCAAACGCACCCGATTTCATCGCTTCCACGGCGTTTTCCACCGTGCCGTACGCGGTGATGAGGATGACGGGAATGCTCGAATCGAAGGTTTTGATCCGTTGAAGCAGGGCGATCCCATCTTCTCCGGGTAATTTCAGATCGGTGAGCACCACATCTACAGGTTCGCGCTCTAAATGTTCTATGGCTTCCGGGACATTCTCCGAGGACAGAACCCGATAGTCTTTTCGTAAATTGAGCGTGAGTAGTCTTCGGATTTTTTCCTCGTCGTCCACTACTAAGATCGTCGGTTCGAGAGCCACTTTATGATCCTTAGGTTGGGAGGGATACGATAGACATGGATCAGCCATAGAGATACGGAGGGCACAGAGAGACAGCGTCCAGAGGCCAGAGGGCCAGAGGTTAGAGGTCGGAGGTCAGATGGGACTCTGGGGCAAACTTTGGGATCGTCAAGGTAAAGGTGGTTCCTTTTCCGGAAGCGCTCACAAAGGAGAGGGCGCCTCTCATGCCATCCACCATGCGGTGGGTCATGGAAAGTCCCAGGCCGGTCCCTTTTTCTTTGGTGGTAAAAAAAGGATCGAAGATCTTGGATTGAATTTCCTTGGGGATCCCGACTCCGGTGTCTTTTATGGAAATGACTACGTCATCCTCTTTCGGGACGACCTTGACGGTCAAGGTTCCCGCTTCTGTTTCACCCATGGCTTCCAAAGCGTTCAGCACAAGATTAATCAAAATCTGCTTCAGTTGTTGCGGGTCCAGATCAAAAGGGGAAATGGGCTTGGTGTATTTTTTGACGACGGCTACGTTCGCTTTCTTTGCTCTCTCGGAAAGCATCTGGAGGGTCTCATCCACCAGAGACAGCACGTCGCACCGGCGAATTTCCGGCGTTCTCGGACGAGCGAAATCGAGAAAACGGGTGATGATCTCGTTGAGCCGTTCGGTCTCATCCATGATAAAGGTGAGCATTTCTTTTTGTTCTTCCCGATTCAGACGCCCGTTTTTCAAGGTTTCTGCGGAACCCGAAATGATGTTCAATGGATTCCGGATCTCATGGGCCATGCCGGCTGAGAGCGTGCCAAGCGCGGCCAATTTCTCCGTCTGGAACATCTGACGTTCCTGCCGCTGTTCCTCCTCATAGATTAAAGCCCGGGAAATGGCCACATCCATCTGGTTGACCAACGTGTTTAAGAAATCTATATCCTGAACCTCCCAGGTCGTGCCATTTCTCCGTTTTCCCAAGATCAGGCATCCCCAGAGCACGTCCTGAACCCGGAGCGGAACGAGAAGTGAGATATTCAACCGTTCCAGTACCCTCCAATCTGTTTCGTTATCCGCGTTTCTATCGAGGTTCTCGATTTGAATCACGTCCTCTTTCCCGGCGAACCAGTGTTCCAATAGGGGACGGTAAAGGCTCACATTTTCTTCCATGTGGCGCGCACAGCGAACGGTGCATCTTTCTCCGGCTTCATTCCGGAACAAAAGGGCGATCCTGCTCGGAACAAAGGTTTCTTCTACGAACGTGACGAGTTGTTCCAACAGCCC
>MVCQ01000159.1 GCA_002059205.1 Candidatus Latescibacteria bacterium 4484_107 | reverse complement strand
AAAAAAGATATTGAGAGGAAAATATGAACGAATTTCTTCGATTTTCTAGTTCTTAAATCCATTTTCATTTATTTTCATTTTTCAGTGATAGTGACGTAAAGGTCGGGGTTCGGAACCAGTTCCAAGAGCTCAAGAGTTTAGAGTTTATAGAAAGCCCTCCGTCAAGCTGGTTGTTATAGAAAGCCCTCCGTCAAGCTGGTTGATGGAGGGCTTCAACTCCGGGATCCAGCCATCAGGCTTCCCGGCTCCCTTTTCAATGAAACCCTGAAGGGGAACTTCCATGTAAACAGGAGGTTTTTCGGATAAACATTACCTGCATATACCGAATCGCGCGGGTTATCGCACGGTAGGCGCTTGATCTACGCTCCGCCGATAGGTCCCGTACAATCCCTCCAATACTAGGTGAGGCTCCACGACATCCACCTGCTTCACCACCGACCGGATCACCGTCAACGCACCGCCCGTTCCCACCACGCGGGCCTTTTCTCCCAGGATCTCCTTCACGAGCCCGACGAGTCCATCCACCATCGCCCCAGCGCCATAAACCACACCCGACCGGATGCACGCCGGCGTGGAACGTCCCAAAATCGAATCGGGTATCTCCGGAGCCACCAGGGGCAGCAGGTCGGTCTGTTCGTGCAACGCGCGCGCCGACATGTTAGGACCCGGCGCGATTATTCCTCCCAAAAATTCTCCGTCCCCGGATACCGCATCCACCGTGATCGCGGAGCCTGCATCCACCACGATGACGGGACCACCGTACTTTGCGTAAGCCGCCGAAGCGCCCGCCAACCGGTCAATCCCCACGTGATCCGGATCATCGTAGCCCACCCGGATGCCCATCTCCATACCCGCATGAATTCGCACCGGAGCCTTTTCGAATAGCTCCTCACAGACCCGATTCCACACCCGGGCCATTCCTCGGATCACCGTACCCAAGGCAATTCCCTCGACGGCACCAGAGGGAATCCCACCCACATCCATCTCGTGTCGCAGTGACTGCGCAGCCTCCTCACGCTTACGATCTCTCACCGGGAATCGCCCACAGTGGATCAACGCATCCCCCCGAAAAAATCCCAAACCGACGTTCGAATTGCCCACATCTACCGCCAAGATCATGCCTTCCCCCCAACAAAATAAGCGTCTTACCGCGAAGACGCAGAGGGCGCATAGTGTAGAACAGGCAAAGGCAAAGGTCTGGACAAAGAAAAAAACTGTTTGATCTCTACTTTTCCCTATACCTGCTTTCCTTCTTTTTCATTTCCCCGGATACTCGTTCCCTTGCCAGAGCACATGCCCTGTCCTGATCCGCTTGCACTTCCCCTTTCGATCCACCACCAACGCGCCGTCCGAACCGATCTCTACCGCACGTCCCACGATGACCTCCTCTCCCACCTCGATTTTGACCCATTTCCCCAAGGTAGAACACGCTTCTTGCCATGCCTCCAATAACCGTCCGAACGCGCCTTCATCCCTCAGGATGGGCAGCAGCCACGCCTCGGTCTCCCTGAGGATCCGTTGAAGCAACGGAACGCGCTCCTGAATCCTCCCCGTAGCCAACCGCAGCGAAGTCGCCATATCCCGAAGATCCTCCCGAAAACACTCCTTCGTCTGATTTACATTGACCCCGAACCCCAACACGAGCACCCGAATGCGGTCCCCATTCGCCTGCGTCTCCGTCAAAATTCCACCCACCTTCTTTTCCCCGATCCGAATATCGTTCGGCCACTTCAACGCCGCATGCACCCCGATCCGCGCCAGCGTTTGAACGATTCCCACCCCGGCGCACATCCCCAAGCGATGGGCATCCGCGGCTCTGCTTCCGGGACGAAGCACCAGCGACGCCCAGATGCCCATTCCTTCCGGTGAATCCCACGACCGTCCCGACCGTCCTCGTCCGCCCGTCTGACACTCCGCCGCCACCAACGTGCCCTCGGGAGCCCCCCCTTCGGCCAATCGCATCGCCACGTCGTTCGTGGACCGGACCCGACCGTAACACCGCACCCGTCGTCCAAGCAGCTTCGTATCGAGTCCGTGCAGAATCTCCCGTTCCAGCATCCGATCCGGCACGCCAAGCAGCCGCATCCCGCGTACCGGATGTTCCTCTACCTCATACCCCTGATCCCGAAGTGTGCAAATACCATCCCGCACTGACTCCGAAGGCACCCCCAACCGCTCCGAAAGCTCCGAGGGCAACACGGTTTCTCCCGAACGCCCCCTCAGTACATCCACGACTCGATCATCTATCGCATCTTCAGGCATCAATGGTAACTTCTGAATTATCAACTCGTGTCAACAGTTTAAGCCATTTCCCTGACGAGATCAACGAAATCAGAAACAATACAGCCACTTGCAAGAGTCCGAAAACGAGAGGATGCCACTGAGCTTTTGGCGACAAGACGGTTTTATTATTGTCTTTGCGAGGCACAAAGTGCCGAAACAATCTCATCTGAGGATAATTTTGCAAGTGGCTCTATGAATACAAACCGCCCGTTCTCATTTCTCATTGCTCATTCGAGCTTGCTGACCACCACACGCACCGCTTCCCCTCCCACGATGTTCTCTCCGGCCCGGGGCGCCTGCTCCAATACCGTGTTCGGAAGCACCTCCACGCTCGTCCGTTGCGTCACCTCCACCAACCGAAGCCCGGTCTCCCTTACGATCTGCCGAGCCTCCTCGACGCTTTTTCCTACCAGATCGGGCATAACGATCCCGATCCGTTTCTTTCCCGCACTCACCACCAGCGTCACCAAAGTGCCCTGCTCGACGGATTCGCCCGGCCGGGGTTCCTGTGCGATCACCACGCCCTTTGGCACCGTGTACGACGGGGCCTCCACCACTTTTCCGACCTCAAAACCACGCTGTCTCAACATCAATCTGGCCTGCCGAACCGATCCTCCAGACACCTCGATCATTTCGCGCTGCTCTCCCCCCTTGCTCACCATCGCATAAATCCGTCGTCCCTTCTTCACCAGCGAGTAAGCCTCCGGCATCTGCGATACAATGTGTCCCGGCGGCACATCGGGATCGTTCTGAGCGCCCTCCAGCACCAACATAAGCCCGGCCTTTTCGAGCCTGTTCTCCGCCTCCTCCACCGTCTGCTCCGTCACATCCGGTACTTCGATCTCCTGTCCCTGCCGAGTCACCCGGGGCATCACGATCCAGTTCAGCACGACCGCCCAAAAGACCAGTACGATGAAGGTGGCTAAAACAAACGCCAGAATATGCCCGATCAACTTTCGCATACGTTTTTCCTCGAACCTAAGATTGCTTTCTCACGGCAAAGACCCCCAGAACATTTCAAAGATTGCCTAAACCGCCAGCGCCCAATTTTTGAAATCTTTGAACTTTTGGCAATGCAGGCAATTTTCGTTCACCCCATCTTAATTTCCCAATCGTAGGGAATCCGGTCCGTGTCGTAAGGCAGGCGGTATTCGTCCGGGCGCTCGTAGTTATATACTTCCGTGGGACAATTGACGACCAAAGCCTCCTTTTCCCCGATGCACTTCCACCCGTGATAGACCTCCTTCGGGATCTGAATCAGCAGCGGGTTGTGCTCGCCCGCGAAAAATTCCATCACTTCGCCCTTTGTGGATGAAGCCGCTCTGTCGTCGTAGAGCGCCAGCTTGAGCATGCCGTACACCACCGTAACATTATCCGTCTGGACTTTGTGATAGTGCCACGCCTTGACCACGCCCGGATACGTGGTCGTCAGATACACCTGCCCGAACTGCTCGAACAAGGGATCATCGCTTCGAAAAATTT
The DNA here is from genome assembly GCA_002059205.1 of Candidatus Latescibacteria bacterium 4484_107. Lineage (GTDB taxonomy): Bacteria > Latescibacterota > 4484-107 > 4484-107 > 4484-107 > 4484-107. Next base: position 1,258 of record MVCQ01000159.1, on the reverse strand, counting down.
CCATCAAACGTCCCCGCTCGTCCGGGATTACCCGGAGCTTCTTGACCTTCACACCCTCAATCATCGCTGCCTCCCCTCTTTCAAATAAGCAATGCCCTTCCATCCCCCTCCCCGAATCGGGGTGGTTGGGGGGTATTGCTCATTGCTCATTGCTCATTGCTTTTCCTTCTTCCTCGCCCCACTCCCATATAGCGAAATCCCAACGCCTCCATCTCACCCGGATCATACATATTTCTGCAATCCAAGAAATTGGGGGTGTTCATCTCCTTTTTGATGCGGGGCAGATCGAGGTTTCTAAACTCGTTCCACTCCGTCATCAGCACGGCCGCATCTGCGTTCTGGAGGGTCGAGTAGGAGTCGTCACAGTATTCGATATCCGGGAAGAGGTTGCGCGTGGGTTCCGTTGCCGCGGGATCGAACGCTTTCACGCGGCCGCCGGCCTCCAGTACGCCCCGGATGATCGTGAGCGACGGCGATTCCCGAATATCGTCCGTATCCGGTTTGAACGAGAGTCCCAGGATGCCTACGCTCTTGCCCTCAAAGTCGCCCATCAGATCCTCCAATTTTTCCAGCATCAGCCGCTTCTGCCGTTCGTTCGTATCCACCACGGCCCGAAGGATGGTGGCCTCGATGCCCGCATCTTTTGCCATGTGAATCAGGCCCGATACGTCTTTGGGGAAACAGCTTCCGCCATATCCCCCGCCGGCCCGAAGGAATTTCGGCCCGATCCGCGCGTCCAACCCCATTCCGCGCGCGACCATCTGGACGTCGGCGCCGCAGTGCTCGCAGATGTGGGCGATCTCGTTTATGAAGGAAATTTTGGTGGCCAAAAACGCATTGGACGCATATTTGGTCATCTCCGCGGTTTCGATGTCCGTTAGGATCACCGGAGTTTCGATCATATACAACGCCCTATACACGTCGGCCATCATGTCAAACGCCTGCTGGGTCCGGGCTCCGATCACCACACGATTAGGGCGCATAAAATCCTCGATGGCGGATCCTTCCCGCAGAAATTCCGGATTGGACACCACGTCAAAGGCCACCGACTCTTTTTGTCTACTGCGAATGATCCGCTCGATCTCCGCGCCCGTGCCCACGGAAACCGTGCTTTTGTTGACGATGACTTTGTAGTCCTCCATATAATCGGCGATGGTCTCCGCCACCCGCATCACGTAGGAGAGATCCACACCGCCATCGGGAAGTGCGGGAGTTCCCACCGCAATAAAAATGATCTCCGAGCTTTGGATCGCAAAGG
>MVCQ01000158.1 GCA_002059205.1 Candidatus Latescibacteria bacterium 4484_107 | reverse complement strand
CGCTCGGCCGCGCAAACGTGGTCGTCACCCAATTCTCCGAGACCTCGATCACCGGCTCAGTCACCCCATAATCGCGACACATCTCACGGATTCGTTTATGCCACTGCCTACCCGTTCCACCATCCCCATACGATAGAACATCCCAAACAGTAATGAATTGCGCGGCACACTCATGCCCCCAACCCCTCGAAGTTGTTCTTGATAATCGCCACCAGCTTTGCCGCCTCGGTGTTGAGGTCTTCCAGCTCGGCGAAGATATCGTAGATCATGGTGCATCCGCCTCATCCAGCATTAATTCGGCTTCGATCTCCTTAATGGTGGGCAGGCTCCCTTTGAGGTCATCGGGAAGGGTTTCGGTCAGGCGGGTTTCCCATTGTGCAACGCCCATAGGACTGTTGAACCCGCGCAACGCATATTCCGCAACGAGCTGATCTTTGCTCTTGCAAAGCAGCAGCCCGATGGTCGGCCTGTCATCCGGGTGGCGCATCAGGTCATCCACAGCGGAAAGATAGAGGTTGAGTTGTCCGACGAAGCCCGGGTCGAAGGGTGGGTACGGCCTTGAGTTCAACCACAACATAGCAACGCAGCTTAAGGTGGTAAAACAATAGATCGAGATAAAAATCGCTATCGCCAACTTCGAGCAACACCTGCCTGCCAACAAACGCAAATCCTGCCCCCAACTCCAGTAAAAACCGCTGAATGTGGTCCATCAGCCCCTGCTCGACCTCCCTTTCCTTGCGGGGATCCGCCGTTCCAAGGAAATCGAACAGATAAGGGTCTTTGAATACTTGCGTCGCCATATCCGAATCGGCAGGAGGAAGTGACACGTCAAAGTTATTGATCGCCTTGCCTTGCCGCTTGTGAAGGTTCGATTCAATCTGTATGGCGAGAATGTCGCGACTCCAGCCATTTTCGATGGTATTATGGGCATACCACAGGCGCGTTTGACGGTCTTCCAGTTTGTCGAGCAACGCAAGATTGCTGCGCCATGGAATTTGTGCAACGGTGCGTTGCACAATCTCTCGCTCCGGCCATGCTTCGGCGAATGTACGCATATATTTCAGGTTGCGCGGCGAAAATCCGCTCATGTCGGGAAAGGCGGTTTTGAGGTCATGGGAGAGGCGGTCAATGACTTTAGTTCCCCAGCCCTGGTGCTCCTGACGATCCAGAATGACCTTCCCAATATCCCAATACAGGAGCACCATGGCCGAATTTGCTGCCAGGGTGACACGCAGCCGCTCTGACTGTATCCGTTTTTTCAGTTCCCCCAGTACGGCGGCATATTCGGCGGGCATCTCAGTTTTTCCCGCTGGCGCCGGAAAAGAGGCTTCTTCACGGCTGCGCCCCCTCGACTTCCTTTTGCTTTCAGTGCCGGAGACATCCGGGCTGCCCGTGCTCATATTCCCAGCTCCTCGAAGTTCTTCTTGATAATCGCCGCCAGCTTTGCCGCCTCACGTTTGAGGTCTTCCAACTCCACGTGGATTTCGTGCCGATCCCTACTCTGGCTCATTCCACACCCTCCAGCAGTTTCGCTATTTCTTCCGGTCCGGGCAACTGGCCTTTGAGTTCCTTGGGCAGGCGCTTAACCAGCCGATTTGTGCAACCAGGGGTTGTACTTTTGTCAGATCGCAGTACGCGAGGTAAAATTCCCGCATTTAGAAAACATTTCTACGGGAATAGCCGCTGACACCGGGAAACTCCTGGCGCAGGTCTGCGGCATGCTGATCAGAGCAGGAGGCCTGACCATTGTCATGGCACACTTCGATCAGAAGGAGAAGTTGACAATCGGCAAAAAACCAAACGGTTCGCCACTCTTATTGAAATTGAGCAGACCAATTTGCAGACCGTGAAGTGTCTCCACTTGGTTCCAAATACCAAATTGTATGCCGTTGAAGTCTCCGGCGCTGTTGTAAAAGCCGCTTTGCAGACCGACAAAACGACCTCCGACGACATTTACAGTGCCCTCCTGCAACCCCTCGAAGCTGCCGTCAACCAGATTGACGAACCCGGACTGATAGCCGCTCATATTGCCCCGCAGTTTGTTGACGAAGCCACAGTCGATTCCCGTGAGATTCTGATTCACGCCATAGATAAGGTTCAGTCGGATCCCACTGATCGAGGTGGCCGCATCGAATATCTGCACGGGATGAAGAAGCGAAATCTGGATGGGCTTTTCTTCCGCCTGGCAAGAAGCAGGCAGCAAGACAGCCCCGAACAAGAAAACGGCAGCAAGAGATACGAATGCTTTCATGGTCGCCCCCTTTCGGAGTGACGTGCGATGAAAGTAACAGGGTGAAATCTAGCCCCGGTCCATCGGAGCAACGAAAAACAGGCAACAAAGTCAATCCATGCAACCAGCGGAATCCTCCTTTCTCGATGGCATGTCTTCTAACTCGGTTCTAAACGAAATTTCGTCCAGCATCCCCTTGCGGAATAATTGACGAACCTTTTCACTTTCTCAATATCAATAGCTTACGATCAAGGGTTCGTCTATCCCCCCCAATTGGGCATGATAGACGAACTCGTCCAAAAATGCAAAACGTGTTCTTTCTCAGGAATACGGGAATATAGGGAAAATCGTTCAATAACTCAAGGATTTAATGCGGGTTGTTCGTAGGTTTGTAAACCTCCCGCAGATTGGGAATCTGCGGGAGGTTGGAGGTTCTAAGAAAAAGGGCAGCCCTCAAGCCGCCCTTCTCCTATCTTTGTCAATCTCCAGGCTGATCTACTTCTCCTTGAGCACCGCCTGCGCGGCCGCCAATCGGGCGATGGGCACCCGGAAGGGCGAACAGGACACGTAGTCCATCCCGACTCGATGGCAAAACTCCACCGAAGCCGGATCGCCGCCGTGCTCGCCGCAGATGCCGACTTCCAGATCGGACCGGGTGGAACGTCCCTTTTCCACACCGATGCGGATCAGCGCGCCCACGCCGTCCTGATCAATGGTCTGGAATGGATCCTTCTCCCAGATCTCCGCAGCGAGATAGTCCGGGAGGAACTTGGCGTCGTCCCGGGAGAGACCGAAGGTGGTCTGGGTCAGATCGTTCGTGCCATAAGAGAAGAACTCCGCTTCCTCTGCGATCCGGTCCGCAGTCAGCGCAGCCCTGGGCAGCTCGATCATCGTGCCGATCATATACTCGAGGTCCACGCCGTAGGACACGATCACTTCTTTGGCCACGCGATCCACGAGTTCCTTCTGCGCCTTCAGTTCGTTCACGTGGCCCACCAGCGGGATCATCACTTCGGGGATGACCGTAATCCCCTCTTTGGCGACCTCGCATGCGGCCTCGAAGATGGCCCGGGCCTGCATCTCCGTGATCTCCGGATATACGATCCCCAGCCGGCAACCCCGGTGGCCTAACATCGGGTTGGCCTCGCGGAGGCTGTCCGCCTTGGCCTGAAGTTTCTCCGCAGGCGCGCCGATCTTCTCTGCCAACTCCGCGATGCCTTTCGCACCGTGCGGCAGGAACTCGTGCAGGGGGGGATCCAGCGTGCGGATGATCACCGGAAATCCATCCATCGCGCGGAACAGGCCGGCAAAATCTTCGCGCTGCATTGGCAGGAGCTTCGCCAACGCCTTCTCGCGATCCGCTTTCTCGTCGGAGAGAATCATCTCCCGCACCGAATCGATGCGGTCCTCCTCAAAGAACATGTGCTCCGTGCGGCACAACCCGATGCCTTCCGCGCCGAACGCCACGGCAGTCTTGGCCTGATCGGGTTGATCCGCATTGGCGCGAACCCCGAGTTTGCGCACCTCGTCCGCCCACGACAGCAGATCCGCGTAATCCTGATAGATCTGGGAGCCCTCGGGCTTGAGCTGGCCGTCTATGACCTGCAATACTTCGGAGGGCATCGTCTTCACCTCGCCGGCCATCACCTCTCCGGTGGTGCCGTCTAAGGAGATGTAATCCCCCTCTTTGATGACCTGATCGCCCACGGCCATCTGCCGCTTGCCATAGTCGATCACCAACTCGCCGCATCCGGCCACACAGACCTTGCCCATCTGACGGGCCACGAGCGCGGCGTGGGAGGTCATTCCTCCTCTGGCGGTTAGAATGCCCTTGGCCGCGTTCATCCCCCGAATGTCCTCCGGAGAGGTCTCGATCCGCACCAGAATCACGTCCTCGCCCCGGTCGGCCCATGCTTCCGCATCCGGTGCATTGAATACCGCCCTACCCGCAGCCGCTCCGGGACCGGCGTTGAGCCCCTTTGCCAGCACCTTGCCCTCCGACATGGCCTTGGCCTTTTCCCCGGGATCGAACACAGGACGGAGCAACTGATTGAGCTGCTCGGGATCCACGCGCATCAACGCTTCTTCTTTGGTGATCAAGCCCTCTCGCTCCATATCCACGGCCATCTTGAATGCCGCAAAGCCCGTGCGTTTCCCGATCCGGGTCTGGAGCAACCAGAGTTTCCCCTTCTGGATGGTGAACTCTAAGTCGTTCATATCCCGATAGTGCGTATCCAACCGCTTGGCGGTTGCTTCAAGCTGCGCGTAGATCTCCGGCATCTCCTCTTCGAGCGAGATCAATTTCGTGCCCGTCTTGCGTTTCTGCGCCAGGTTCACCGGCTGCGGCGTGCGGATTCCGGCGACCACGTCTTCGCCCTGCGCGTTCATCAGATACTCTCCGTAGAACACGTTTTCGCCCGTGGCAGGAACGGTGGTAACCCGCGATTCATATGTGTTGACAACAATGCAAATACCCGTCGTTCAGATATTGTACCCAGTGAGACTATGTTTAGTGCGAGAAAATCCATTCCCAGTTTCTGCTTGATCGCGGCCTTGAACTCCCCTACGAGGGCCTTGAGATCGTCGGCGTCCAATGCCGTATCCAGCTCCACGCCCTTCGCCTCTTTCTTTTTGTCAATGATCACCTCGAAGGGATCCAACTCGTCTTTTTCCACGGGCTTGAGGCCCAACACCACATCGCCGTACATCTGCACGAAACGGCGGTAACAGTCGTACGCAAACCGTTCATCTCCCGACTGCGCGATCAGCCCCTGCACGGTGGTGTCGTTCAGGCCCAGGTTCAGGACCGTGTCCATCATACCCGGCATCGAGACCCGCGCACCGGAACGGACGGAGACCAACAGAGGATTTTTGGAATCGCCGAATTTGGATTCCATAGCCGCTTCCACTTTGGAAAGCGCGTCTTCCACTTGCTCCTTCAGCCCCTCGGGATACTGACGGTCGTTCTCGTAGAACGCGGTGCAGACCTCCGTCGAGAGGGTGAATCCTGCGGGCACCGGAATTCCTAAGTTGGACATTTCCGCCAGATTAGCACCCTTACCGCCCAGCAGATTTTTCATGTCGGCTCGACCTTCCGCCTGGCCGGCTCCGAACGAATAGACAAATTTCTTCGCCATGAAACCTCCTTGTAAAAGTAAAAAACAAAACGTGAGGGAGTAATTCCCCAAATTGCAAACCACAACATGGACATGAGCTCTTAAAAATAATCAAAATTCGTGTTTTATGCAAGCAGTTTTTACTGATTTTAGAATCCGGGACTTCGATAGCCTCCCCAAGAAACGGTGCCGGCGTCCCGGAAAATCGGAAACATATTTGAAATAGGCGTCCCAACCGGTGAAAAAGTGCTTGACTTTACAGGCTTTTTCAGCGTATTTTATAGCTTCCCTGATGGCTCACCACGGAGACACAGATATAGGGGCAAAAAGATAAAAACGGGAAAGTGGGTTTTGAAGTGTCACACG
>MVCQ01000157.1:794-8541 GCA_002059205.1 Candidatus Latescibacteria bacterium 4484_107 | reverse complement strand
GCGGACACTGGAAACAACACAAAGTCCCTGAAGGGACTCTACTCCAGCCTCTTTAGAGGCTTTTTGTTTTAGCCAGTGCCGAGTTTACTCCGGCTTTTACGGAGCCACCAAAAATCCTGAATGACAGCGGGTTTTCAGATTGGTTCGGGATTTTGTAATCCCGATGCAACAGAAAGCGGACACTGGAAACAACACAAAGTCCCTGAAGGGACTCTACTCCAGCCTCTTTAGAGGCTTTCTGTTTTAGCCAGCGCCGAGTTTACTCCGGCTTTTACGGAGCCACCAAAAATCCTGAATAACAGCGGGTTTTCCCCACTTCCCCACTTTCTCACCGTCTCACTTTCCCGTTTTCCCTCTCTCCCCCAACCGGAGGAAAGTATGCCCAAAAGAAAAGACCTGAAGAAAATACTCATCATCGGTTCCGGCCCCATCATCATTGGCCAGGCCTGTGAGTTTGACTATTCGGGAACCCAGGCCTGCAAGGCGTTGAGGCAGGAGGGATTTGAAGTGGTGCTTGTAAATTCAAATCCGGCAACGATTATGACCGATCCGGACACGGCGGAACGCACGTACATCGAGCCGATCACCCCGGAGGTGGTGGAGCAAGTGATCGAACTGGAAAGGCCTCAGGCGCTGCTGCCTACCCTCGGCGGCCAGACTGCGCTCAATGTGGCGGTGGCGTTATCCAAAAGCGGGGTGCTGGAGCAGTATAATGTGGAATTGATCGGCGCCAAACTAAAAGCCATTGAAAAGGCGGAGGATCGGATCCGCTTCGGGGAGGCGATGGAAAAGATCGGCCTGTCCATGCCCAAAAGCCAACCGGCCTATTCGGTGGACGAAGCCGTGCAAATCGCCCGGGAGATCGGATATCCCATCGTGGTCCGGCCGGCGTACACCCTGGCGGGCACAGGCGGCGGGATCGCCTATAACATCGAGGAATTGCGAAAAATCTCCGCAAGCGGCATAGACGCCAGTCTCATCGGCCAGGTGTTGATCGAGGAATCGGTGATCGGCTGGAAGGAATACGAGCTGGAGGTGATGCGCGACCTGAAAGACAATGTGGTCATCATCTGCTCCATCGAGAATTTTGATCCCATGGGCATCCACACGGGGGATTCCATCACGGTGGCGCCCGCGCAGACCTTGTCGGATAAAGAATACCAGACAATGCGGGACGCGGCCATTGCGGTGATCCGTGAAATCGGGGTGGAGACCGGCGGCTCCAACATCCAGTTTGCGGTCAACCCGAAAGACGGCCGGATGACCGTCATCGAGATGAACCCAAGGGTATCGCGCTCGTCGGCCTTAGCCTCCAAAGCCACCGGCTTCCCCATTGCAAAAATTGCCGCCAAGCTGGCAATAGGATTGACCCTGGACGAAATTCCAAACGACATCACCCGGGAAACGCCCGCCTCCTTTGAGCCGACCATCGACTACGTGGTGGTCAAATTTCCCCGCTGGACCTTTGAAAAATTCCCTCAGGCCAGCCGCGTTCTGACCACTCGGATGAAATCCGTGGGCGAGGCTATGGCCATCGGAAGGACGTTTAAGGAGGCGCTGCAAAAGGCGATTCGATCCATAGAGATCGGACGGTTCGGACTCGCCGGGCACAAGGACAATCCGCAAATTTTGGGAGAAGACGCCTTCAGAAGGGCCCTGACGATTCCCGATTCAGGAAGAATCTTCTCGATCTACCAAGCCCTTGAGGCCGGCGTACCGCTGGATAAAATACACCGGTGGACCCAAATAGATCCCTGGTTTTTGTTTCAACTCAAACAGATTCATAACCTTGAGACCGAGCTATCCGATTATACGGCAGCGACTATTCCGACGGAGTTACTCCGCAAAGCAAAAGAAACCGGCTTCTCGGACCAAACCCTCTCCCAAATGTTTTCTACCAGCGAAAGCACCATAAGAACGTTGAGAAAAAAAGAAAATATTTGCGCGACCTTCAAAATGGTGGATACGTGCGCCGCGGAGTTCGAGGCCGTGACCCCCTATTATTATTCTACGTATGAATCCGAAGATGAAGTGAAATCCTCGAACAAGAAAAAAGTCATGATCCTCGGAAGCGGCCCCAACCGGATCGGTCAGGGCATCGAGTTCGACTACGCCTGCGTGCATGCGGCGTTCGCATTGCGGGAAGAGGGATTTGAGACCATCATGGTCAATTCCAATCCCGAGACCGTCTCCACGGACTACGATACCTCGGACCGCCTGTATTTTGAGCCCCTGACCGTGGAAGACGTGCTGAATATCTACGAAAAGGAAAAGCCCATCGGCCTCATCGTGCAATTCGGCGGACAGACTCCGCTCAATCTGGCGAAGGAATTGGAAAAAAACGGCGTGCACATATTGGGCACTTCCCCGGAGAGCATAGACGTGGCCGAAGACCGGGAACGTTTTAAGGCGATCCTGGAGAAGCATTCGATTCCGCAGCCGGAAAGCGGCATTGCGCGCTCGTTTGAGGATGCGCTCTCAGTCGCCAAAGAAATAGGCTATCCCCTGATGGTCCGTCCCTCCTACGTATTGGGCGGCAGGGCGATGGAGGTGGTCTATGACGAGGACGCGTTGAGGAGCTACGTTCAAAATGCGGTGGAGATTTCTCCGCTGCACCCGATATTGATCGACCGGTTCCTGGAGCGAGCGATAGAAATAGAGGTGGACGCGATCTGCGACGGGGAGGAGGTATTTATCGGTGGGATCATGGAGCACATAGAGGAAGCCGGGGTGCATTCGGGAGACAGCGCCTGCGTGCTTCCTCCCCACAGTCTGAGCGAAGACGCGATCGCCACGATCCGGACCTACACGCATGCGCTGGCAAAAGCACTGGACGTCATTGGCTTAATCAATATCCAATATGCCCTGCTCAATGAAACGGTGTGGCAATCCGAAATCCGAAATCCGAAATCCGAAATCGCCTCGGCCCATGTTTCCGTGAAAGAAGCGGTCTTCCCCTTCTCAAAATTTCCCGAAGCGGACCCCGTTCTCGGACCGGAGATGCGGGCCACCGGGGAGGTAATGGGGATCGCCGATACCTTCGGCCTGGCGTTCTACAAAGCCCAGGAAGCCGCCAACTCTCATCTGCCCGTCGAGGGGTGCGTCCTGATCACCGTGGCCGACAAAGACCATCCCGCCGTGCTGGAAGCGGCCGGAAAATTCATGGAACTCGGATTCGAACTCGTCGCGACGGGGGGCACGCATGACTTCCTGGGCGAGCATGGCATTCCCTCCCGGCGCATCCTGAAGCTGAACGAAGGCCGCCCGAACATCGTGGATGCCATCAAGAATGGAAAAATCCACCTTGTCATCAACACCCCGCTCGGCAAATCGGGAGCGCACGACGACTCGTATATCCGTCAGACGGCCATCCGGTACGGGGTCCCGTATATCACGACGACCGCCGCTGCAACAGCGGCCGCCACCGGCATCGCGGCCGCCAAGGGGAATGCCTCCCCGGTGCGTGCTATTCAGGACTACCACGCTCGCATCGGAAGCTCCGGTGCTTTGAGCCTCATGCAAAATGCATAAAGGCGCAGTCAGATAGTAGGTCAGACATTCTTGTCTGACCTCGGATGAGCATAACGCAGAACAGACAGGAATGTCTGTTCTGCCAAGCTCTTGCAAAAGATTTCCAAAGTCTCGAAGACTTTGGAAATCTCCAATCCTGCTTCAACCTGAGACATACGTGTTGGACCTCGGTCGAAACGCAAATGGCGCTGGCTGAAGGTTGAACGCTTGTAAAAAAAACCTTGACACGGGGAGCCTAAGTGTGTATATTACAATTTCCGAATAGTAGCAGGCAGATCACCAGCGGGCGACTGAACAGCGCCTGCTGGCGGATAGGCCGGCAACAAGGGTTCGGCGAACCTGTTGTCGGCTTTCTCTTTTCCTGCAAAGCACTGCAAGTGAGTTGACCGCAATCCCTCCGGGGAGGACCGGTCGAGACACGGGCCAGTTACCGTCCTTGGGGGGACGGGCTGGTCTTTTTTGGTGTTCAGCGGAGCGAGCGGCAGGATGGATTTATAATCAGAACCAGCGCGAGTCATCTTGAGGGAAGCACAGGCATACCCTATTCATCGAAAGGAGGCCAAAAGTGCCGGGAACCTATCTTACACGAGCGGGACAGAACAAGTTGATGGAGGAACTGAAGCACCTGAAAACGGTCGAGCGGCCAAAGATTATCGAGCGCATTTCCACGGCGAGGGACTTCGGAGACCTCAAGGAGAATGCCGAGTATGCCGCTGCGAAAGAACGGCAAAGCATGCTTGAGAACAAGATTATGGAACTGGAGGACAAATTGGCAAGGGCGGTGGTCCTCGATGATAAGGATATCCGGACGGACAAGGCGTACTTCGGAGCCACGGTAACCCTGAAGGATCTGGAAACCGAGGAAACGTTGGAGTACACGCTGGTTTCAACCGCGGAGGCGGACTTCGACCAAGGCAAGATATCAGTAGAATCTCCTGTGGGGAAAGGACTACTTGGGAAAGCCGTCGGGGAAATCGCGGAGATCGCCATACCGGCCGGGATGGTCAGGTACGAGATCTTGAATATCTCGGTAGAATAGACGGATGGCCGGAAGGCTATGTTCAAAAGTATCCTCCACCGGCATCGGAGACGCCCCGGATCGGCATTCCCGGTGTGCCCTCCGGGACGGACACGCTCGCATCGAAAGCCCGGTTGTTTTGTGAAATTTCTGAAAAGATTTCCAAAGTCTCGAAGACTTTGGAAATCTCCAATCCCCCTTCGTGGTGAAGAACCCGCCCTAAGTTTTTCAGCTTGGGGCGATTTTCTTTATCAGGGGGTGGGGTGGGTTGGGTGGCGCATTACTCATCGCTCATTACTCATTGTGGGGCTGAAGCAGCAGGCATAACCACGGATTGAAAGACCGCGCGGATAGTTGCGGTGCTTGTGGGTTTATCCGCGTGGGGGTATGATCCGCGGTTATGCAGCTTTCTTCTTACCGCCGCCTTCCGAAAAAAGCCTTGCTTTCTCAGGAAGGTTTGGCTATCTTTTGACAACAACACAATCCTTGAATGATCCCGAGAAGTTCCCACCACTCACCACTCACCACTCACCACTCACTACTCACCAATCACCAAAGAGGATCCCCCATGCCCAAAAGAACGGACATCCACAAAGTCATGATCATCGGCTCCGGCCCCATCGTCATCGGACAGGCGTGCGAGTTCGACTACTCCGGCACCCAGGCCTGCAAAGCCCTGCGCAAACTCGGGTACGAAATCGTGCTTGTGAACTCCAATCCCGCCACCATCATGACCGATCCGGGCATGGCGGACGTTACGTACATCGAACCGCTCAACGTGGAGACGATGGAAAAAATTATCGCGAAGGAGCGCCCCGACGCCCTGCTCCCCAATCTCGGCGGCCAGACCGGACTGAACCTCTCTTCCGAACTGGCGCAAAAAGGCATCCTCGAAAAATACGACGTCAAAATTATCGGCGTGGAGGTAGAAGCCATCCAGCGCGGCGAGGACCGGCTGGCCTTCAAGGAAACCATGTCCGGGCTTGGGATTGACATGCCCCAAAGCGAACTGGCCTATACGGTGGAAGAAGCGGAGCAGATAGCGGACAAGCTGGGGTATCCCGTGGTCGTCCGCCCGGCCTACACCATGGGCGGGACCGGCGGCGGACTGGTGTACAACGTCGAGGAACTGAGGATCATTGCCGCCCGCGGCCTTTCCGCCAGCCGCATCGGACAGGTCCTGATCGAAGAATCGGTTTTGGGATGGGAGGAACTCGAACTCGAAGTCGTCCGCGACGCGAAAAACCAGATGATCACGGTCTGCTTCATCGAGAACGTGGATGCGATGGGCGTGCACACGGGCGACTCGTATTGCACGGCCCCGATGCTGACCATTTCTTTAGAGCTTCAAACCCGCCTGCAAAAACATTCCTACGACATCGTGGAAGCCATCCAGGTCATCGGCGGAACGAATATCCAGTTTGCGCACGATCCCAAAACCGGCCGGGTGGTCGTCATCGAGATCAACCCCCGCACTTCGCGCTCATCCGCCTTAGCCTCCAAAGCCACCGGATTCCCCATCGCGCTCATCTCCTCCATGCTGGCCGCCGGCCTCACCCTCGACGAGATTCCCTACTGGAGGAAGGGCACGCTGGAGAAATACACCCCCTCCGGCGACTATGTAGTCGTCAAGTTCGCGCGCTGGGCTTTTGAGAAATTCAAGGGCGCCGAGGATAAACTCGGCACCCAGATGCGCGCCGTCGGAGAAGTGATGAGCATCGGGAAGACCTACAAAGAAGCCTTCCAGAAATCCATTCGCTCCCTCGAACGCGGGCGGCACGGCCTCGGATTTGCCAAAGATTTCCATGAGCGGTCGCTGCCCGAACTGATGGAGATGCTGACCGATCCCTCCAGCGAACGTCAATTCATCATGTACGAAGCGCTCCGCAAAGGCGCCACCGTTCAGGAACTCTACGAGAAGACCTACATCAAAGCATGGTTCATCGAGCAAATGAAGGAACTGGTCGAGCTGGAAGAGGAAATCCGGGCCTGCAAGGGCAAGAAACTTCCGGACCAACTCTTGACCCGCGCCAAGAAGGATGGATTCGCGGATCGCTATCTCGCAAAATTGCTGGACAAACCGGAGTCTGAGATCCGCGCCCAAAGGATCGCGCTCGGCGTGGTGCACGGATGGGAACCGGTTCCGGTAAGCGGCGTCGAGGACGCGGCGTATTACTTCTCCACCTACAACGCGCCGGACCAAACGGAAGCGTCCACAAATCGCAAGATCATGATCCTCGGTGGCGGCCCCAACCGCATCGGTCAGGGCATCGAGTTCGACTACACGTGCGTCCACGCGGCCTTTGCCCTCCGCGACGAAGGGTACGAGTCCATCATGGTCAACTGCAATCCGGAGACCGTATCCACCGATTACGACACCTCGAACAAGCTCTATTTCGAGCCGCTGACCGTCGAGGACGTGCTGGCCATCTATGAGAAGGAAAAGCCCGACGGCGTGATCGTGCAATTCGGCGGACAAACGCCCCTCAACATCGCAGCCGAGCTCGAGGCGGCCGGCGTGAAGATCATCGGCACCTCGCCGGAGAGCATTGACCTGGCCGAAGACCGGGATCGCTTTTGCCGGATGATGACGAAATTGGATATCCCCATGCCGGAGTCCGGCATGGCCACGACCGTCCAGGAGGCGCGCAAGATCGCAGAAAAAATCGGCTATCCCCTGATGGTCCGGCCCTCTTACGTATTGGGAGGACGCGGGATGGAGGTGGTGTACGACGAGGACATGCTCCGGGAATACATGGACGCGGCCGTGGACGTCACGCCCGAACGCCCGATCCTGATAGATAAATTTTTAGTCAACGCCATCGAAGCCGAAGCGGACGCTTTGGCGGATGGCAAGGACGCCTTCGTGCCCGCGGTTATGGAACACGTCGAACTGGCCGGCGTCCATTCGGGCGACTCCGCCTGTGTGATCCCGCCGATCAGCATTTCCCAAAAACATCTCGACACGATTTATGATTATACAAGGAAAATCGCCGTCGCGCTCGACGTGGTCGGGTTGATGAATATCCAGTACGCCATCGCCGACGACATGGTCTATGTTTTGGAGGCCAATCCCCGCGCGTCGCGCACCGTGCCCCTCGTGTCCAAAGTGTGCAATATCCGGATGGCGCGCATCGCCACGCAGTTGATGCTGGGCAAGCTCCTGGCGGAGTTAAAACTGAGGCCGAAAAGCATCCC
>MVCQ01000157.1:0-780 GCA_002059205.1 Candidatus Latescibacteria bacterium 4484_107 | reverse complement strand
CCCGAAAAGCATCCCGCACTACGGCGTAAAGGAAGCCGTCTTCCCGTTCAACATGTTCCCGGAAGTGGATCCGCTTCTCGGGCCGGAAATGCGCTCTACGGGCGAGGTGCTGGGCATGGCCGATAACTTCGGTCTGGCTTTCTACAAAGCTCAGGAAGCCGCCAATGCCCATCTGCCGCTCGAAGGACGCGTTTTGATCACCGTGGCCGACAAAGACAAAACCGCCGCGCTGGAGGTAGCCGGAAAGTTCAGGGAACTCGGATTCGCACTCGTCGCAACCGAGGGCACGCATGCGTTCCTCCGCGAACACGGCATCGCGTCCCAAAGCATCCTGAAGCTGCACGAGGGCCGTCCGAACATCGTGGATGCCATCAAAAACGGAAACATTCACCTCATCATCAACACCCCGATCGGAAAATCGGGCGCGCACGACGACTCGTACATCCGGCGGACCGCCATCAAATACCGGGTTCCGTATATCACGACAACCGCCGCTGCAGTGGCAGCCGCCACCGGCATCGCGGCCGCCCGTCACACCGCGTCCCCGGTGTGTGCGCTTCAGGACTACCACGCTCGCATCGGAAGCCCTGACACGTTGTGAAAAGATTTCCAGAGTCTTCGAGGCTTTTTGAAATCTCCGATCCTTGTTTGTAGTGAGAAAGCCGCCCTGAGTTTAGAGCTTAGGGCGGTTTTTTTATCGGAGTGGGATTGGGTGGGGCATTGCGCATTCCTCATTGCGCATTCCTCATTGCGCATTCCTCATTGCGCATTCCTCATTGC
>MVCQ01000156.1 GCA_002059205.1 Candidatus Latescibacteria bacterium 4484_107 | reverse complement strand
CTCTCTTTATTTAGTAAGTGCCCTAAGCACTCAAAAAGTTCATAAAAATATAGTTTCATAAAGAAATTCCCATATATAATTATAGAAAGAAATTCCCATATATAATTATAGATGTCTTGAAACTTATCCCTCTTGCGATTCCATGTTTTTCAATGTTAATTCGATTGAACTTATTTGTCAGAGAACTTGCGTTTCAGATTAGAGGGAAAGGGATGTGGGAGAAGAGAAGGATTCGAAGCGGAGATTCAGATAAAATACTTACGATTAGCCTGTCGAGGTTTCCTTAACAGTTTCGCTTTTTTCCTTCATAACATTGCTTTTCCAAAAAGTCAAAAACAGGGGTTGATTCGATTCCGTATGTTTTTTATTTTGGTTTTTCTTGCCGTATTGAGATTTGGTTTTACCTAAATTGCGCCGGGATTCGCGGGAAGGTCGGTAAAATGCAGCCGGATTTATCGGTGCCCTTCTTTGAGATAACCGAATTTTACCAGATGTTCCGGGTCCGCGTATAACAGGATGTTTTCATTTCGGGCCCAAAGTGACAATTTATACGTGTAACCGTCGTAGTATCGCACCGCAAAGTCATGTGTGATAAATTTTCTCGAGGAGACCCCTTTGAATCGGTATGTCTTTTTTTCCACGATATGGCTTCCGTATTTAATTTCTAAATCGAGACCCCAAATTTCGTCTTTAGATTCCCCGCCGGCGTTTTGGACAAAACACTTGATCGTGGCCAGTCCCTCCCGCGGGGAATGGATGTAAACTATGGGGTCCTGAGAGAGATACAAGAGCGGGCCCCACCCGATTTCTTTCATCAGGGCGTCTGAGAATCGGATGGCACCGTTGAAGATTCTTTCTCCGGTCGATGCGTCGATGATCTGAAGGTAGCTGGGTCGGCCTAAGCCTTTCCAGGGAGCCGGCCTGATCTTAACGGTTTCGGAGATTTCGAACTCGTTTTCCGGTTCAAATTTAACCCTCTTTTTCCGTGTAAAATCGCGGCCGTAACAGAGTGTTTTGAAAATAAGGTGCGTATCGCAGGGCTTACACGCCTTGAGCCGGACCTTGACGATGAGGTCGATGGCGTATTCCTCGCGATACAATCCGACCCACTCCCCTTTCTGAAGGGTTACCGTTCCGCCGTTGGTAAGGGTCTTCGTCCCCCTCGAAAAACCGAGCACCACAGACTCCGGATGATAAAGACGATAGAGGCAACGGCCCTTTAGACTGGCAAGAAAGTCATTCGTAAACACGACGCGGGCTCCGAGTGACTTTCCTTCCCAGAGAGCCACGTGGACATGATTATTTATTTTGGGGTCGAAGAAGATGTTCAGCTGGATTCTTGCTGAAAAGACCTTTTCCTCTCCTGGGTTTATCTCTACGAGACCAAGATGGAGAACCTTATCCTTGCCCATCTGGCCTATATAACGGATGTGGGGATTCAACGTTCGCTTGGTGCGGCTGCAGTTGGAGACGGTGAACTTGACATCCATCAGCACGATATTCGGTTTTGCGATATTCGCCCCTCGGCGCATTTCGATTTCGATGGTATCCTTTCCGATGACCCATGAGGCGCGTCCGGATTCGAGATAGATTGCTTCGTCCGTCAATTTAAGTCGCTCTGAACCGGCGGGCGGAAATTGTTCAACGACGAGGTTGTTATTCGTTTCCGAGATTTCATGGATCGTATTTGCGGGATCGGCCTCGAAGATAAGATAGATGGTGCAGGCTTCCGGCGGCCAGAGAAAGGTCGTGGTAAAATGTGTAGGAATGATTCGGGGGGCGGGAATCGCAGCATCCATCGATTTTAACCCACGAAAAGTCGGGAGCCAGGGACCTTGTGCCCGGGCCTGGGGAAATGAACACCGTTTGCCCGAGGCCGCGGGTCGCTCGAATCCCATCCAGCCGGGCGGTGACACGTGTCTTTTTTTCGATCCGCAAGCCGGTGTCAACGTCAAACGTGCCTTGGGGATGTAAGGTCATGAATGGAACATTGGCACCGGTCATACGCCGTTGGAAGGTTTTGCCGTTCAAGGTGATCCGAAGCCGAACGGGATCGAGTTCCGTCTTCGTCAGATGTCTCCTGCCGATGTTTTTGATCCGGACGTGAATCGTGCCGTTCTTCAGGTATATCTTTCCGTGATGGTGAGGGGATTGCTTTTCAGTGAAATCTCGGGCTTTCTTCCTGGAAAGAAAATCTTTACCTTGACGCGGACAGCCTGGGTGACCGCGAGGTGTGTATTGAACGAGAGGGTTTTTCCCGGTTTTCTCAGCAACTGCGCGGGATCCACGGTTTTGAAGTCAAAGGTTTTGGATACGTTCCCGACGGATACCCGAACCTTGCCCTTGGCGTGTTGCGCCGCCGAGAGCGTCCCCTTGCCCCTGTTCTTTAAGGTGAAATGGATAATGTTCTGCCTGTCTAGCCATATTTTTTCAATGCCAAACGCGGGAAGCGATTTTATCGGATTTTTCGAGAGGGATTGTCGGGGCTGTGTAGACGTTGTGCTTGTCTTTTTCCGCGCGGCCGGCTTGACGGCATTCAGAGGTTTATTCTTTTCGGAAAACTGAACGGCACCAGCGGAAAGGCAGAGCCCGAGGATGATCCATCCTCCCATGAAAGCACCTAAGAAACACTTGCTTTTCACGGTTTCCCCTCCTTGAATATGGCGTGCTTAAGGGGATAAGGTTTTCAGTATATTCGGCGGGGGTTTCTTTTTGATGTTTAAACCGCCGCTCTTTTTACTTTTCACCTTGCCGTCCATGGTCTTAAGATAAATGGTGTACATGGAGCCGGGTTTGATGTTGCTGCCGATCGTCCAGGAGAAATGTTTGTCGCTGACCTTCGTTCCTATCATGCCGTTTAACGTCCGTTTTTTGCCGTTTTTATCCACCAGAATGACGCGGATGCGGCCCTCGATGCCCGAACTTTGCCATTTGATCTGATAGGTTTTGCCGATATAATAGGTTTCCATGCCAAGGGGGGCTTTCAGCTTGAGGAACCGCATCTGCGCTGGCAGCTTGTGCCCCGGCTTCAGCCCCGGCTTTTTCGGCACATGAATGTTAGTGCCTCCCGGCACCTTGTTGATGCGTTTTTTCATTACCCCTTCAACCGCCGTAGGGCTAAGCTTCATCCGTATGGGGAAATATTCGCTAAATCCCCTGATCTTTGGATCATCCACCGATTCGATCAAAACCCGGTAGTGTTCGTCCGGCCGGATACTCTCGGGCAGGTTGCGCCGCCAGTAGCCGGTGTTGTCCACGCCGCCGGGCGTCGACCACTCGTACCGGTTAGCATTGAGTAGGGCCGCCACGGTCTTGCCCCTGACCAGGAATATCCGTACCTTGCCGGGCACTTTATTGCTCGTCCAGCTGACGCTGTGGTTTTCGCCCAGATACCAAGGCGTCTTCTGGGATAGCCGGTGGACGACGATGCGGGGCGTTTTCAAGATATGTTGCCCCGATTCCGATGAAATGGCCATTTTCTGTTTTACCGAAAATTCAACCCAACGCGACCAGGGCGTCTGCCATCCTTCCCCGTTGTGGGCCATACAGGTGAACCGGTATTTACCCGGTTTCAGCTTCAGATAGGTTATGCTTCTACACTCAGAGTTGTCCCCTTCAAACCCGCCAAAGGGTTTTCCGGCATGCCATGAAACCCACTTGTTCTTGCGGGTACTTTCAGGATCCCAACGGTTGAGTTCCAGCCGGAAGCTCCACATGCTGCATGGTTTGAGATACAGGAAAGGAAGAAAAACTTCAAACTTGACCCTGTCCGGATCATTCTGGACAGAATTCTCCTGGGGCGACACCGGCAACGGCGCGTCGGTTGGGTTGCCGTTGTTGACGGCTTCATACTCCTGGCGCAGACTCGCACGCAGGGATGCGGGCAGGGTCTTTGCGATGGCACAAAGGTCATGATTTTTACGACACATCTCAGGGAGTGAGTTGTATTCAATTCCCGAGTTAGAAATGGTGCGGTAGATGCAACCAGTTTCATAGAGAACCGGATCGTCACTTACATCACTTTCAAATTTTCCGCTGCCCCTAATCGTTCCATCTTTGTATGATCCGACACTCTCGACCCGAAATTTCCTCGGACGTTTGGAATAACTTGCTGTCACTTCATAATAAAACTGTACTTCATTGTCCCAATACTCAGTGATTTTCCACTTGTAACGATTTACATCCGGTGTAAATTCATGGCTGAAATTTTCCGAAGAATAGGTGATATCCAATGCCTTGCATGGAACCGGGTTTACAAAACCGGCGATAGAAAGGAGCAAAACAACGAATAGTAATCGATAAGATTTCATTGGAACACCTCCATTTGTTTTTCTTTATGGAGCGGTTTGCACCTCAAAATCTCCAGTCCAGTGCAGCTCGATTTTACTTTTCACGACATTATTGCCCTCGTTGCTTTCCCACAGATTGTTGTCTGAGTCCGCGGTAACGACAATAAAGACTTTCTTATGCTCTTTTCGCTGCTTATTGAGACAAAAGTTGATATCCCATGTTGCCCCCGGTCCCCATGTTCGTGTTTCATTAGGCTGCAGGGAAATGCCTGGTGACAACCAGGATGATTTTTCACGGGGTGGCACGGCCTTCCATTTCAAACTGACCCGGAATTCCCGGGCCGTGCCGTCACCGATATTTTGGGCCCAAAATCTCGGCCGGATCCGGTAACAGAGGGTTCCCTCAGCAGGATTTTCCGTTTTTTCCACCTGCACGTTCAGTCCGGCCTTAACATCGGGGCGATTGATCCGTACCGGTTTCTGGAAGGTCGGTTGTTGCTGACCAGCCTGAGCTAACAGGGTAATCAGAAAACCCATCCATAAACCGATGAAACAGATAAAAATGATCTTTATCCCTTTCTTCATGACTGATCCTCCCTTTTAAATTTTAATCCCCTTTTGCCAATAAGTGCCAATTCTGGGTTAAGGGTTCAAACCGGCCGGCATAAACCGACGGTCCTGACATCAGTTCCCCAGGTTGATGGTGTTCTTGGGCGGTTTTTTTATCCTCCTCTTGAGGTCCACCCTGGGTAGGTCTTTGAGCTTGTCCTTGTTGATCTTCAGTTTGGGTCTCACCTTAAACGCCACCCACTTGCCCTTGGGAAGGCCCCTCTCGGTATAGACCGCTCTCACGCGGTAGGAACCGGCCGCAAGTCCTTCGAACTCCCCAGACGAGGACTTTTTATACGCCCGGTAGACCCCCGATTTGTCCTTTTTCTGCAGCTCGTAGGTGATCCTTTTGCCGGAGGCGTGCCTGGAGGTCAGTCTGAGGCTGACAGGAGCTGTGAAGGTTTTGCCCTCTTTCAGAGAGAGCGCCGGCGGATCTATCTTGACTACCGCCTTAGTTGATGCGGGAGCGAGTTTGGCTTTTTCCTTAACCTCGAACGCCTGCCACTTGCTCCATGGGCCGCTTCCCACCCGGCAGCGGAAACGGTAGAGGCCGGGATTCGTGATTTTCACATGGATCGTGGTAATATTCTGAACGTTACCCTTGGAGGTCAGAACACGGAGGACCCGAAAAGACTTGGTGTCAATCCATCTGGCTTTCTCCTTTCTCTGGAGGTGATACCGGAAACCTTGAGCCGGGCCGCTATGCCGGAATTTGAAGGTCATCTTCTCCCCAATGGTAAAGGCTACCTTGCCCGGCAGGGGAATCAAGGTGATATTAGATGATTGCTTTTTCTTGTTCGACAACAGATGCTTACCCACTTGCGGCGAAACGTACAACTTCTCAGAGGAGAGAGCTACTGTGAACTGAATGCCGTCCGTGTCCGACGCGGCAGGGCCCTTGGGGATGCCTGGGTTGCCGGGTCTTGCAACGAAATAGTAATCGGACGGGGGCAGGGCGATGCTTTCCTCCCAGAGATAATAGGCCCCCTTGTCTATGAAATCTTCCCTTTCAACACGCCAAAGCATCCATTCGGTATCCCATGAGTTGGTGTTAGGATCTCTCTTGCCAATGCGCAGGTAGAGTTTTCGGGTCCTTAAAGGCATGATGACCTTGAACTGGACCGGGAGATGGTAGATGTGGTTTTCTTTAGGGCTGAGCACCTCGAATAATTTCAGAGCGTTGATGGCCTTTTCAATCACATTGTTAGAAGAGTGCAGGTCTACCATCGGTACATTCTCAAGGGAAAATGGGAAGGTACTCCGGCGCGTGTTGTTATAGTAATGAGCCTCGTCAAAGGTGCGGTCGGGATTGACCTCGGCGTTGAACCGGTATCTGATGCTGCCGTCACCCACAGTAAAGACCTTGTACACCTCGTGGGTGGTCTCGTTTATGGCGGGGTCCAGGATGGGCACGGAAAAATCCATGTGATCGCCCGACCAGGGGCAGGGAATGGTCCCGTCGGCCACGCACCGCACCCGGAGCACCGTTGCTTCAGAGGCACGGTTCCCCACGTTCTTTACCGTCCAGCGGAGCTGCACCCGCTTTGCCTCGGTGACGAGACCCGAGTAATCCTCATGACCAGGTTTCAGCACCTTACCTTTGAACCCCGTAACTGCCAGGTCGGGCGCGTAGATCTTCTTTTTGGCGATTAAAAACGGCCCGCTTTCAGCGACCTGACTGTTCATCCTGACCTCGATTGTATACTTGCCTGATCCGCACGGTAACTGGCTTGGATCAATGGTCCACTCTCGGCAGATATGAAAGTGGTCTTCACAAGGCTCCCACAATGGCGGGTCACCTGGCCAATGCCTTACGGCGATCAGCGTTTTCTCTGATCCATGATAACATTTGAGAATAATCTCCTGCGTTTTGCTGTGGATGATTGATGAAACAGAACCGAATAATTTGATGGTGTATGTTTTTCCAGGGTTCCACATATCTCCGTCGGCTGGCGATACGATATGGAATCCGAATGCTATGGAAGGACCTAATACTAGCAACATCACTGTCATCAACAGTAAACGTTTCATGGCACTCCCCCTTATGTTTGGTTCGCATTTGTCAATGTCAGCAGATCCCTTTTATTTAGTAAGTAGCCACAACACCCTGAAAGG
>MVCQ01000012.1 GCA_002059205.1 Candidatus Latescibacteria bacterium 4484_107 | reverse complement strand
GCGGTCCGGCTTCAGCCGTCCATTGATACCAGAGGATTCCAGTCTCCTTGGCCGGCCTCGACACGTCTTCGAGATAGCCTACCAGGGCGCCGTCAAGGTAAACTTCGAAGCGCCATCCTGTGGCATCTGCGGAACCTGCGTTCCTATAATTCAGGTTCAGATCCACCTCATCGCCTTCCGTCAGGCTGTTGGGATCTATAGGTTCATTCTCTCCGGCCCGCGTAATGAAGACCTCTTCTGCTATGAGGTCTATATCCGCGGAAATAGCGGGACGCACGGTGAAGGTCAGGCTGGCGGTGTTGTTGGTCTCGTCCTTTTCCTTGATCACATCGTCGGTGTCCAGCCTAAATTTAATTGTATGTGTTCCCTCAGTGGCGGTCCAGTCAGGACACCAGAGGAGCCAATCCTTTCCGGCGGGAATCGAAGCATCGTCCTTGGAGCATAACAGGACTTCGTCCAGATAGGCTTCGAAGCGCCATCCTACGGCATCGGCCGAACCTTCATTCCTGCAACGGAGGACCAGATCCACCACGCACCCCGCAACGAGGTCCTTCGGATCCACTCGGTCTTTCGTTTCGGACCACCTGATATAGACCTTTTCCGCCATTAGGTCAACAGGGGGTTGTATGGTGAAGGTCAGACTGATGGTGTTATTGCTCTCGTCGCTTTCGCCGATGACGTTTTCCGTGTCCAAGCGAAACTCTACCGTGTGCGTGCCCGCCACGGCGGTCCATTTTTGTCCGATCCGCTTCGTCTCTCCCGCACCCAAAGCCATGTCATTTGTGTGACCGCGCTCCGCCCCATCTAAAAAAGCCTCCTCCCGCCATCCGGCGGCTTCCGCCGATCCGGTATTTTTATAGACCAACACGAGGAGCACTTCCTGTCCTTCCTCCACCCGATCCAACTCATTCCAATCCGTATCCGCGATGAATATCCTGTCCGCCACCAGGTCTCTAGTAGCATGAAGCTTCATGGATGGGATGTCGGTGGATTTTCCGGCGACCACGTCCACCGGTCCGACTTCGCCATGATAGCAGAGGGTGTTGCCGGAAAAAGCGTCCACGATAACGCGCCACTTCCCGGGAAGCACCTTCAGAGAACCGGTCGCTGTTTTTCCCGTGACCGTGAGTGCTCCGCTCACCGGCTCCATCGAAGGATGCTCGGCGGTAACGAGGACTTTGTCAATGGCCTGCTCCGACACCTTCGACAGGCGAAGATCCAACTTGACAAGTCCATTCTCCTCTATGGACCCAGGGGACACAGGACTTCGATCACTGCAGGAAAAGGCCGCAAAAGCCGCTACGGTCAAGGCGAAAAACAGAGACAAACCACTACGAGTCATCATGGGAAATACCTCCTTGCTGACGGCTTGCCACAACGTCACGAAAGAGACCTATCGCTGCATAGAAAAGGTTCAATGAAGCCGCGCTATCTGTGTGGATATTAAGGAAGCTGGACAGTGATCATCAAGGTGCCTTTGGTTTCCTCCTCGTCTTCCTGGCTTGCAGCGACATAGGCCGCTCCTCCGGCGGCGCCCGCCAAAATACCCCAGAACCACCATCGTTTATAGAGCGCGGTGCCGGCCTTTTTTCTGACTTGTGGTTTTTTTGTTGCTATCGCGACAGGCTGAATATCCACCGGATGATCCACGAGCTTCGCCCACATCCCTTCCGCCGTCTGATCCATCAACTCAAATATCTCATTCACCCGGCCCAGGGTCTGCTCCGCGGCCATGATCTTGCTCGTGCCCACGTCGATCAGCCGGGTATTGATTCGGATCCGATCCCCGATCTGAAGAAAACTTCCCACCATCACGGCCGTGGCGCCCACTGCCTTTCCGACTTCAACGGCGGTTTGTTCGTCCACAATGCCGCTCATGCCGAGCTTCATCTCCTCGAGTGCGGCCTCCAGTCGACTTCGCTCGACGATGCGCACCTCTCCCCGCTTCCCGAGATACGTGATGAGAGACTCCGGAATTCCCTTGACGAGATAGTCCAGTTCGGGGTCCTTCTTTGTGTTGGCGAAGTCCACCACGGCAACGGTCAGTCCCTTTTTCTCTTTCCCCAGGACGAGGGGGACGCCGCATAGATTTATCAGGAAGGAGACCAGCAGCACCACGGAAATCACCTTTTGGGCTTTCATGTTTTTTGCCTCCTTTGTCCCTCTGACGCATGGAACAGGTTGAACGTTGGGGCAACATTTGGTTTTTAAGTGCTCAGACAAAATTATTTTCATATGCTCACCGCAGAGTCCGCGGAGTTCGCAGAGGGAAGAAAGTGAGAAAATGAGACGGCGAACCCCCTCCCACTTTTCCTCTTTCATAGGGAGTTTCTTTGCGTGCTCTACAGAGTCCCTTGCAAAACAAAACGCTCCTCAATAGATTCCTTCCGAACCCGTCCGGAAAAACCCTACAGCATCTCCATGCTCTGTTCCAATTTTTCCAGGCTTGTTAGATAGTCCGTTCTTTTAGCCCGCTCCCGCTTCACCACCTCCGTCGGCGCATTGTCCAGAAAACGGCTGTC
Source organism: Candidatus Latescibacteria bacterium 4484_107 (assembly GCA_002059205.1). Taxonomy (GTDB): domain Bacteria; phylum Latescibacterota; class 4484-107; order 4484-107; family 4484-107; genus 4484-107. The sequence goes on along the minus strand of MVCQ01000012.1, from coordinate 21,763 downwards.
GGCCAGCTTTTTCTCCAATCCCGTCAGGGCCTTGCGAATCCGAAGCGTTTCTTTTTTTAGACGGGCCCGTTCCACTTCCACGTCAATGATTCCCTCCAGGGGAACGAATATCTCCGCCTCCCCGACTACGGCGCTGGCGGAAGCGTCCGGTTTTTCCAGATCTTTTCCGACGGTCAGTTTCTCCGCTTTGGATAGATGGACGATGTGATCCCGATTTTTTTCAATCATTCGCAACAGTTTCTCCGACGCACAACGGATCAGGATGTGCACGCGCTTCCCCGGCGGCACTCGCATCTCTGACCGGATAATCCGCACCGCCCCGACCAGTCCCTGCACCGCCGCCATCTCCCGCTCCGCCTCCTCATCTATCCACCGTTCCTTTGCTTCGGGCCATGCGGCGATCATAAGACTCTCCGCGTCCTTATCCACCCCAAGCTTCTGCCACACTTCTTCGGTGATAAACGGCATAAAGGGATGCAGGAGCCGCATCGTCTGATCCAGCACGCATTCCATCGTTTGCCGCGCCCGTCCTGTTCCCTCTCCATCCCCGGACAGCCTCGGCTTGACCGCCTCCAAATACCAATCGCAATAATCGTGCCAGAAAAAGTCGTAGAGCGCCTTTGTCGCGTCGCTGAACCGAGCGCTTTCCAGCGCCTCGTTTACCGCGGAAATTATCCGCTTGAGGCGGCTTAACATCCAGCGATCCACCAGATCCGTGGCCTGGCCCCCATCTGAGGGAGAAAATTTTTCCCCTTGCTCCGGCACATACATCATCACCATGCGCGCGGCGTTCCAGATCTTGTTGCAGAAATTTCGGCACGTCTCCGCGGCCGGCGCACTTTGAACGCGATTGTCCACCACCTCCGCGTCGAAGCGGATGTCCTGAGCGCTGCCGCATTGCATCAGCAGGCTGTACCGGGTCGCATCCGTACCGTACCGTTCGATCAGTTCGAGGGGATCTATGCCGGTGCCAAGGGTCTTGCTCATCCGTTGGCCGTCTTTGGTCTGGATCGTGGGATGGATGAGGACCGTCCGAAAAGGTATCTTACCGACGAACTCCAGGCTGGTCACAATCATCCGAATCACCCACAGGTAGAGAATATCGCGGCCCGTGATCATCAGATCCGTGGGGTAGAAGTATTCCAATTCCGGCGTCTTCTCCGGCCAGCCCAAGGCGGCAAACGGCCAAAGCGCGGAACTGAACCACGTATCCAGCACGTCCGGGTCCTGTTCCAACTCCTTCCCGCCGCATTTGGGGCACTCCGTCGGCGCCTCCACCCGGACGATGAGTGCTCCGCATGCCTTGCACGTCCAAACTGGGATCCGATGTCCCCACCAGATTTGCCGCGAGATGCACCAATCCCGAATGCCATGAAGCCATTCGATGGAGTATTGCCGGAAGCGATCCGGAATATACGTAATTTCTCCCCGCTCCAACACGGGCAATGCCCGAGCCGCCAACTCCTCCATCCGAACGAACCACTGCTCCATTGGAAGCGGCTCCACCAAGGTGCCGCATTTGTCGTGATGGGGCACTGCGTGCGTATAGGTCTCGACCCGCTCCAACAAGCCCAGTTTTTTCAACGCGTCCACCACGGCTTTGCGGCAGGCCAAAGCGTCCATACCCGCGAAATCGCCCGCGGCTTTCGTCATCTTTCCGTCGAAGCCGATTACCTGAATTTCCTGCAGATCGTGCCGTTGTCCCACTTCGTAGTCGTTCGGATCGTGTGCGGGCGTGACCTTCACGGCGCCGCTGCCCATCTGAGGGTCCGCATATTCGTCCGCGACAATCGGGATCGGACGTTCCATCAACGGAAGCATCACCTGTTTGCCCACGGCATGCCGCCAACGCTTATCCGTGGGATGCACGGCTACGCCGGTATCGCCCAGCATGGTTTCGGGCCGCGTTGTGGCCACCACCACGTCCGGTCCGCCCGCGATGCCGGGGTATCGAATGTGCCATAGGTGCCCGCTCAATTCTCGTTCCTCGACCTCCAGATCCGAGATCACCGTGCCGCAATGAGTGCACCAATTCACCATCCGCTTGCCCCGATAGATCCACCCCTTCTCATAAAACCGGACGAACGCCTCCGAAACGGCCCGCTGGTATCCCTCGTCGAGGGTGAACCGCTCGCGTCGCCAATCGTAGCTGCATCCCAGCATCCGGAACTGGGTCCAGATCGCGTCTCCGTATTTTCGGCGCCACGCCCAGACCCGCTCCAATAAGCCCTCGCGTCCCACGTCGAAGCGCGTTTTCCCCTCTTCCTCGAAGAGCAGGCGTTCCACCTTCATCTGGGTGGGGATGCCCGCGTGATCCGAACCGGGCAGACAAAGCGTCTCATCGCCCTGCATTCTGCGCCATCGGATCAACGCATCGTGGATGGTGTGCTGGAGCGCGTGCCCCATGTGCAGTTCCCCGGTCACATTGGGCGGCGGAATGGTGATGCAATAGGATTTTTTGGCAGGCTCGATTTGGGCGTGAAAAAATCCATGCTCCTCCCAAAAACGATACCATTTTTGTTCCACAAGTTTCGGATCGTATTTTTTTTCAAGTGTCTGCATAGACATCCGGCCCTTCCTTTCCCATCTGTGCATCCTGGGTTATTCATAAATTCGGAGGGAGAGAGTATTATCTCTTCCCCTCCGGATTTTCGCTAACTTTTATGCGGCAATATATGTTGGATATTCGGTCTCAACAAGAGGGGATAGCATTTTCCCCCTCTGCAGTTCGGGGAAGACCGGAGCAAAACACGAAGCCGGGCGCGAAATCACAGACTTGTTAATAATCCTGGATTTAGCGATTGTTGGATGCGTCATCCATCATCCGCCGTCGTGCACCACGCAACCATTCTTTAACTTCAAGCATTCTAAGACGTTCAAAAGAAGATGGAATGAATCTGTTATTTCGTGCATTTTTCTAAAATAACACAATTCGGTGCTTCTGTCAATAAAAATCAGTGACACGATCCACTTTTCCCTTGCCATTTCAGATAGAATGCTTATATTTCCCCGTGCGTTATACCGGGCACGTCTATCGTCTCTCCGGGATGTCGGAGTCGTCCGAAAACACTCAAATCATTCGAGCGCCAGGAACCCTTTATGGAGGTGATTTGCCATGAGCAAGAGAATGTTCTTCGGCAAGAAGGAAGAAGAAAAGAAGGAAAAACAGATCGCCCTCGTGGATCAGGACGATGAGCTGGAGAAGGAAATCTCCCTTCTGACCAAGGGAGACAAAGGATCGGTCAGCAAGGTGATCTCTGAGGTGGAGGGCACGATCAAGGAAGCGACCAAAGCCTCTATTCGGGATGTGAAACTCTTAGAGGAAGGGCGTTGTCCCAGTTGCGGGCGGAAGACCAAGCAGTTCTTGTTCACTACGGTGTGCGAGTATTGCGGCTGGTCCACGTTTATTACCCCGGAGAAGGGACACGCTTTGATCCATCTGAAGGACGGAAACATCGTCGAATCCAAAAGCATGTTCCAGATCGTGCAAGGAGACATTCTGGGCATCACCGACGATGTGGTCCGGATTCGCATCCCGTCCGGAAACATCAGCTACATAGAGTATGTCTGGGCGGACGAGGAAATCGCCGCACGAAGGGAGCAGCGCCGAAGAGAGGAACGTGTGGTGTGCGACTGGTGCCAGAAAGAGGTGGATCGGGACGAATACGTGGCCGTCATCTATGCGGCCATAGGTACCAATCAGGTGCGCTATCAATTCTGTTCGGAGAAATGCAAGCGATCCTTCGAAAAGCAGTACCCCATGCGCATTCACCGGAACTGCTACGAAAGGTCCTGCGCCGAGTGCAACGAGTGCGTGAAGAAGTATGAAGACGAGGTTACTATGGAAAAATTAGAGGAGAAGAAGGAAAGGCCGGAGAAGAAAGTGTAAGTGAGAAAGTGAGAAAGTGAGAACGCAAAGGCGTCCCACCGTCTCGCTTTCTCAGCTTCACAATTATTTTATGGAGGATCATTCCATGAACCACTCACGCGTGTATAAGCTCCGTCTGCTTCCTCCCTCGTCGGAGAATCCGAGGAACTCCGAAGGCTCTTTTGTGCAACTGTGGGACGGAAGTCTGTTTTTCGCGTATTCCCACTTCTACGGGGGAGCGCACGACAATTCCACGGCCCGGATCGCCGGCCGCTTCTCATACGACGGCGGGCGGACCTGGACGGAGAACGACGTGTTGGTGGTGGACAACGAGGGAAGCGAGAACGTTATGTCCGTAAGTTTCTTGCGTCTGCATTCCGGGCCGATTGCGCTGTTCTACGCCATCAAAAACTCTTGGGGCGACTGCAAGCTCTATATGCGGACTTCGGACAACGAAGCGCAGACATGGAGCGAGAAGGTGTGCACGATCCCCCACGAGGGCTATCACGTGATCAACAACGACCGGGTGGTGCAGCTTTCCTCCGGGCGATTGGTGGTGCCGGCCGCCTATCACCCGTGTCCCGACGGCACGCGCGAATCGTGGAGCCATCGGGGCATCTCCGCGTGCGCCCTCTCCGACGACGAGGGACAAACGTGGCGGATGAGCCGGACCTGGTTGGAGGCGCCTCAAGAAAGTAAGTCGGGACTTCAGGAGCCGGGCGTGGTGGAACTGAACGACGGTTCGCTGATGATGCTGATGCGGACCGATATGGGCTGTCAGTTCCGTTCGTACTCCCATGACGGGGGCGACACATGGAGTCCGGCGGAATCCACGGATATTCTTTCGCCCACGTCTCCAGCCTCGGTAAAGCGCATCCCTTCCACCGGAGATCTGCTCCTCGTATGGAACGATCATACGCACGTGGGCCCGGAATTTCGGGAGAAACGTACGCCCCTGACGACCGCCATCTCAAAGGACGAGGGCCGCACCTGGAAACACGTCAAAGTGCTGGAAGACGATCCCGACGGATGGTACTGCTACACGGCCATCACCTTTGTAAATGACGCCGTGGTGTTGGGCTACTGCGCCGGCAATCCCCGGATCGGGGGACTGAATCTCCTCCAGATTACGGTGGTAGATATGGATTGGTTGTACGAGGCTTGAATTTTTGGTTGACACGTCCCCGCATCTATGGTATATTGTGACGAGTGGCGACCTGATTTCAGATTGCGGATTGCGGATTGCGGATTGAAAAACCCCTAAATTTACAATCGTCCGAGGAAAGGACCTCGCATGCAAGCTCCGTTTTTGATCGGGGACAACGTCTATCTCCGGGCTATCGAGCCGGAAGATGCTCCCACTTCGTGGAATGGCTCAACGATCCGGAGGTGCGATGCTATCTGGGGCGCAACTTCCCGCCGCTCAATCTAAGACGCGAGCGGAAGTGGATCGAAAATCTGTACAAGGATCGAAACAGCGTCACGTTCGGCGTTGTCCTGAAGGAATCGGACAAGCTGATCGGATCCACGGGATTCGGAAATATAGATTGGCGCAACCGACGAGCCGCTTTCGGCATCGCGATCGGGGATAAGCCCGAATGGTCCAAGGGGTACGGTGCGGAGGCCATCAAGCTCGTGGTGCGCTATGGCTTCGACACGCTGAACCTCAACCGGATTCTTCTCCACGTATTCGATCACAATCCCCGTGCGATGCGGGCTTACGGGAAGGCCGGGTTTGTGAAGGAGGGCTTCGGCAGGATCGCTACGTGAATGGTGCGTATCGCGATAGCATCGTGATACGCATTTTGAGGGAGGAGTGGGAGGGGTGAATTTTTTGAACCTCCCGCGGGTTATCGGCGACCCGCGGGAGGTTGTTCGTGCCGTCATCAGTGCTTCGGGGAAGAGGGGGGGGACCAGGCTTCGTAACTTCGTGAAATCAGAGGGTTGACTATGAGACCATTAGAGGACTATATTGCGTATTGGAAGCAACAGGCTGTAAAGCAGGTGAACGTGGATGTAGATATACGAGACCGTGCTACGCGGGAGGCGCGGCAGTTAGCGGGTGTTCTGGCACAGACTTACAGCGCCAAAAAGGTCTATCTTTTTGGATCTCTCGCCAGGAAGGACACGCGATTTGCAGGCACCTCTGATATTGACTTAGTGGTCGAAGGGCTGCCCCCGGACTGCTTCTACGAGGCATTGGGCGACCTTTTGACCCGAAGTGACTTTATGGTGGACCTGAAGCCCCTTGAAGGATTGTGCGAACCGCTCCGATCGCGTATCGGACGGGAGGGCATTCTACTATATGGATAAGTTCGGGGAGATGGTTAAGGCATTATCGGAGGAATTGGCAGCGATGGACGCCTTGCGTGGAGAGTTGACATCTCTCCGGAAGGCGCCCTATCCGGGGGTGTATAGGGCGCAGGGATCGGTCTTACACGATTTTTATACCGCGTGTGAGAGGATATTTTTGCGTATTGCAAAGGATATAGACGGGGATGTTCCACAGGGGGAACACTGGCATATTGAGCTTATCAAGCGTATGGCATCGGAACGAGGAGATATAAGACCGGAAGTGATTTCAGAGGATTTGGCTCGTGCGCTTCGACCCTATTTGGGGTTCCGTCACGTTTTTCGCAATATCTACGGGTACGAGCTTCACCCTGACAGACTACGACCCTTGATTGAGCGTTTTGATGAAACGTTCGATGGTTTTCAGGAGGAGATACAGCGTTTCATGGTTTTTCTGAAACAGGTACTGGATGAGCTGTGATTTCCGACCTGGACATCCCAAGTAGATTTAGCGTGTCCCTCCACATTAAACAATGGAGGAATATCACCATGAAAATTGACTGTCACATGCACGTGCAGGGGAATCGGTCTCCATGGCGTATGTCGGACAACGACAAGATCATCGAGGCTGCGGATAAACTGGGCATTGATAAGATGTGCTGCTCCATTCCGCTCACCACGCCCGCGCCCACGCCCGACGAGGTCCGGGATTGCAACGACGATGTGTTGGACGCTATGAAGCAATATCCCGACCGCATTTTAGGCTATTGTTTCCTCAATCCGGGGTATTATCGGGAAGCCATCGGGGAGATGAAGCGCTGCATCGGCGGAGAGGGGATGATCGGCGTAAAGCTGTATCATCAGTATTTCTACTCCGAGCCGGCGGTCTATCCGGTGGTGGAGCAAGCCATCGAGTTGAACGTGCCTATCTTAGGCCACGCGGGACATCCCACCGATGCCGAGACCCGGGCGAGCCAGCCCCGAATTTCGGACGGGGTGCACTTTGCGCAATTGGCGGAAAAATATCCCGAAGCGATCCTGATCCAGGCGCACATCGGCGGAGGCGGTGACTGGGAGTGGAGCATCAAAGCACTCCGCCGCAGCCCCAGTGTGTACCTGGACACCAGTGGAAGCGTGGTGGACGAGGGCATGATCGAACTGGCCGTGCGGGAATTGGGCGCGGAGCGCTTGCTGTTCGGCACGGATATGACGATGGAGGGCGGCGTGGGCAAGATTCTCGGAGCGAACCTGACCGAGGAACAGCGGGAGAGGATCTTCCATAAGAATATGAGCGAAATCTTAGAGAGAAGATAGCACGCGGATGATGCGGATCGCGCGGATTTTCACGGATCAACCATAACCTAAGGTTTTATCTGTGGCTATCCGAGTAATCCGTGTGCTATGATTTTCTTACAAAGGAGCACGTTATGACCGTAGATGTCAACGCCTATTTGGGACATTGGCCCTTTCGTCCGCTGCATTACAATACGGCCGACGGACTTATAACGCTGATGGATCGGAACGGGATAGATCGGGCGGTAGTGTCCTCGATTCATGGGATTTTTTACAAGAATTCCCAGACGGCCAACGAAGAGCTGATCGCGGAGATCGCTCCGCACCGGGACCGGCTGATTCCCTTTGCCACGCTGAATCCGATGTACGTGGATTGGGAGGAAGACCTGAAGCGATGCCGCGATCTGGGAATGAGGGGACTGCGCCTGTTTCCGGTCTATCACAATTACACCCTCACCGACGAAGAAAGCCTGCACCTCATCCGGCAGGCTACGGAGTGGGGATGGTCCATAGCCGTTCCGATGCGCGTGGTGGACATCCGCCAGCGGCACTGGATGGACGTGGCAGAGCAGGTGCCCATGTCGGATTTCGAGGCGGTGGTTCGCAAATGTCCGGAGACCCCCTTTGTTTTTCTGAACGGGATCGGCTTTGAGAATAGTTCCTTTGTGAAGGACGAAAGCCTGAAGCAAGCCCGATTTATGATCGGGATTTCCCGCCTGACCTCCGTGCTGACCGAGAGCATTCCCAAACTCTTAGATGCGTTGGGGCCGTCGAAGTTGGTCTTCGGCAGTGGAATACCCTTCAAGATTCCGAAGCCGGCTTTGCTGAAAATAGAGATTCTGGACGCGGATCGGGAGGTCAAGGAGCGGATTTACGGGGGCAATGCGGCGGAGCTGTTGGGGCTGCAGTCTTGATTAGGATGCTATTTTTCCTCCTGCCGTGCGCTAAACCGCACGGTTCGCTGAAGAAGGTACGGGATCACGGATAGCGCTGATCTACACGGATGGCACTAATCCTTCCCCGCGTCCGCCGCCGGTGGGGTGGGGGATCGGGTGTGGATCCCTGTTGTGATTGGGATCATCAGCGTAATCAGTGATACAGGTATTCAAACTAAGAAAGGAACCCGGCATGAAATTAGGAACATTCGGGCGGGAAATTCGAGTCTTTGGAAACGCACGGCATGCGCTGTTTTATCGAAAGCGGCACGGTGGGATTGGAGCTGTTGAAGGAGTTAGTGGGCGCGGCAAAAGGGAAGGCGGATCTGTGGCGCGATCTTTCGTCCGTGACCTTGGGCCCTCCGGTGCCGAAGCCCTATAAGTTTTTGGCGCTGGCCACGAACTATCGGGAACACATCGCCGAGAGCGATTTTGCGAAGATGCCGGAAAAGGAGGATAAAATCACCCCCTATGTGTTTATGAAGCCGCCCTCCACCACGGTGATTGCCACGGAGGATCCGATTGTGCTTCCGAAGGTGGGCGTGGCCATAGACTGGGAACTGGAGTTGGGCGTGATTATCGGCAGGAAGGGGAAGTATATCCTGGAGGCGGAGGCGCTGGATTACGTGTTCGGATATACGGCGGTGAACGACGTATCGGAGCGGAAGCTGTTCGCCTCGAAGGAACGCACCAAGGATCGGGACATGGACGGGTTCTTCGACTGGCTGAACGGGAAATGGTTCGACGGATTCGCGCCCACGGGGCCGGTATTGGTGACCCGGGATGAGATCGGTGATCCGCTGAATCTGCACGCCCGATTGAAGGTGAACGGAGCGGTGGAGCAGGACTTCGACACGGGGGACATGATCTTCGACATTCCGGCGACCATTGCGTTTATCTCCCGCATTATGACGTTGGAGCCGGGGGACATCATCGCCACGGGCACCTCCGCCGGTGTGGGCGACTCGCAAGGGATTTACCTGAAAGCGGGAGATCTGGTCGAGGGCGAAATTGAGAAAATCGGCGTGCTGAGAAATCGCGTGGTGTTGGAAAATCCATGACCAATGAACAGGATATTTCAGGGTTTCCCTCACAGTTTGCCCCCTGCCGCGAATGCCGCAAACTTTCGGTAATGGCTACGGTGCCTTAATTCGTATTTATTCGTGTTAAGGGGGTGGACAAAATTGAAGGACCGTCTCACCGCAAAGGCGCAAAGAACGCAAAGAAACCTCCAGTCAAGGGTTTGGAGTGCTTTGGGTTCTTTCGTATATTTCGTGGTGGTAAAACGAGAATAATTTTGTTCAGGAACTTATTCGCGGTTTGCTTGAGATGTGTTCAAACGGTGAAGGGGTATTTCCCTGAAGAATGAAACATGCCCAACCATCCTTTGTCTTTCCCCCATGTTGCAGTGCGGAAGTTTATAGGAGGTTCTTGATATGGAACACAGAGAATGGAATGCGCGGTGGATCTGGTGCGATGGGCCGCCTTGTCCTCGAAATTTCTATCTCGCCCTGAGAAAGGAAATAAAAGTTTCCGGGTCGGTTACGGAGGCGAAGTGTCGGTGTGTGGCGGACAGCCGATATAAACTGTTTGTAAATGGGCGATTTATAGGTCGGGGGCCGGCGCGTTCGGATCCGAGAAGACAGTCGTACGACCAATACGATCTGAAACCGTTTTTGCATCCCGGACGAAATGTGGTTGCGGCTGTGGTGCATCATTATGGAGAACCAACGTTCAGCTACGTATTGGGGCGAGGAGGATTTCTCTTCGAGGCGGGAATTAAGAGCGATCAGGGGAAGCCGGTTGAGGTGGCGTCGGATCGGTACTGGAAGGTCAAACCGTTGGAGAGTTGGGACAGCCGAAGCCCGCGTATAGATATTCAGCTGGGATTTACGGAAGTGTACGACGGCCGCAGGGAGCTTCAGGGATGGATGGAGCCGGACTTCGATGATGGAGCGTGGGCGCATGCCACGGTCATCGGGAAAGTGGGGATGGAGCCATGGCCCGCTTTGGTTCCGCGGGACATACCCGCGCTTCGTGAGGAGATGCGTGCTCCGGCGGCTGTGGTGGATATGGGGAAATGCTCTCCGGTGTTCGACGACGAAGCGTTTCATATAGACTTCGGGCGCCGGATGACACCCAATCGGGATGCGGTGGCGTACGCGGCGACGTATGTGTATTCGGAAAAGCGGGCGGATGTGGTGCTGCTTGCAGGCAGCGAGGACGGCATCAAAATCTGGGTGAACGGCGACAAGGTGGTGGATCACCACATTCATCGGCGGTCGGCGCCGGATCAGGAGCAGGCGGAGGTGACGCTGGAGGCCGGATGGAACGGGATTTTGGTCAAAGTGGATCAATCGGTGGGCGAGTGGGATTTCTATTTTCGTTTGGAGGGAGAAAAGGATCTGATCTACTCTGCGGAGAAGACGTTGGATGGGGCCGAGTGCAGGTGGCGGATCATCGGGCCCTTTGACAACGAAATGATCGGGGACGAGTGCATCGGATTCGAGACCCCCTATCCGCCGGAGCAGGAAATGGACTTCAACGGGGTCTATGAGGGCAAGGTTGGGGCAGTACGCTGGAGGCCTTACGACGGCGTGGCGGAACGCATGACCTGGGATCGGCTTATCTGCTTACAGGAGATTCACTCACCACTCCCCACTCCCCACTCACCCATGCCTTTGCCTCTCCGCGTTGACGAATGGTCGGAGGGCGGCGATGCCTACCTCGTGGTGGACTTCGGACAGGAGGTCGTGGGCTTTCCGAGGATCGAGGTGGAGGCTCCGGCCGGGACGATCGTGGATATGGGGTATAGCGAGCTTCTCGAAGACGGGCTGGTGCGCCCCTATCGGAATAAGGTGCGGTATGCGGATCGGTATATCACACGAGCGGGGCGTCAGGTATTCGAGACGTTCGGGATGCGGGGATTCCGGTATATGATGCTGACATTCCGCGGCATGAAAGGCCCGGTGTGGGTGCACGATGTGGGCGTGAATTTTTCGACGTATCCGGTGGCGCACCGGGGCGCGTTCGAGTGTTCGGACGAGCGGCTCAATAAAATATGGGACGTGGGAAGAACCACGGTGCAATTGTGTATGCACGATGCGTACGAGGATTGCCCGTGGCGGGAGCAGGCGCAGTGGTGGGGCGATGCGCGCGTGGAGGCGTTGGTCAATTATTACGCGTTCGGAGATGCGAAACTGATGGCGCGGGGACTGCGGCAGATCGCTCAATCTCAGCGGGCGGATGGCTTGACGCAGGGGATGGTGCCGGGTGGAGATCGCGAGTGGTGGGTGCCGAGTTTTTCGCTGATCTGGGTGATTTCGCTGTGGGAGTATGTGCTCTATACGGGAGATGAAAATTTGGTGCACGAGTTGTACCCGAACGTGCAGCGACTCCTGTCCTGGTTCGACCGTCAGACCGGGGACCGGGGCCTTTTGGAGGAGGCGCCCGGCTGGATCTTTACGGATTGGGCGGACATTGATTCCGCTGGCGAGATCGCGGCGCTCAATGGGTTCTACGTGGGGGCGCTCGAGGCCGCGTCGGAGTTATCGCGCATAGTCCGGAACGAGGCGTCCGCAGCGAGATATAAGGGCCGGGCCAATGCGGTGCGGACGGATTTCACTCTCTATCTGTGGTCCGAAGAGAAGGGGGTATACACGGACGGCATCGGAAGCGACCGGGTCAGCCAGCACGTCAACGTGTTGGCGGCACTTTACGACATCGCCGGGAAGGAGAAACGGGACGGGATTTTCCGGGCAATCTTCGAGGATGGGAGCGAAGTGGTGCAGATTGGATCCCCGTATTTTATGTTCTATGCTTTAGATGCGCTCTATCGCAGCAGACGAAGCGATCAGGCGATGGCGATCATTCGCAAGCGGTGGGGAGAAATGCTGGATGCGGGCGCGACGACGTGGTGGGAGCAGTTTAATCCGAAGAACAGTTGGTGTCATGGCTGGTCGGCCGGGCCTACTTATTTTCTATCTACGGAGGTTTTGGGGGTAAAACCCAGGGCGCCGGGATTTCGGCGCTTCGAGGTAAAGCCGGGGATCGGCGATCTCCAATGGGCGCAGGGCGTGATGCCCACAGTGCGGGGCGATATCCCGGTTTCGTGGAAGCGGGATGAGGGGACGTTTCACCTGAAAGTGACCGTGCCGAAAGGATGCAAAGCCGAGGTCGCGATACCCAAAGCGAATTTCGGGCATCCCCGGATTCTGCTCGGCGGGAAGGCGGTCTGGGAAAACGGTCGAGCCGTGCCGCACGAGATGATTCGGCGTGCGTGGGAGGATGACGAATTGGTGTGGTTCGAGATAGGCTGGGCGCGGAAGTATTGGTTTAAGTGTTGAGAGGGAAGGTGAGACGATTTCGGATTGTGAATTGCGGATTTCGGATTGAAAACCCATAGTTCGACTTCGGATTCCGGATTGAACATTCCGTATTACCGAATCCCAAGACGTTGCATCTCTGTGTTGAAACATAAAAAGGAGGAAGTAATATGAACAACCCCATTAAAGTCGCCGTGATCGGACTGGGACGTTCCGGCTGGGACATCCACGTGAAACGAATGCGCGGAGACGAGCGGTTTCAGATCACCGCCGTGGCTGATTTTCTCCCGGAGCGCCGGGAGGAAGCTCAGGCGGAGTTCGGCTGTGCGGTGTTTTCGGATCACATGAGTCTGCTCAAGGCCGCGGATGCGGAGTTGGTGGTAGTGTCGTCCTATTCGTTCACGCATGCTCCCATCGCCACGGAGGCGCTGTCGTCGGGCCGCCACGTGTTAGTGGAGAAGCCCATCGCCATGAGCACCGCACAGGTGGATCGCATGGCAGCGGCGCGGGACGCGGTGGGCAAGAAGCTGTTTGTATTTTTCAACTATCGGTACACGAAGGATGCCCGGCACATAAAAGAAGTGATGGCGAGCGGTCTCATCGGGGACGTATTTGAGATCCACATCCGGCTATTAGGGTTCTCCCGTCGGAACGACTGGCAGACGCTGCGGGCTTACGGAGGCGGCGTGCTGAACAACACGTGCCCGCATTTCTTAGACCTCGCGCTCCGGCTGCTCGAGGCCCCGGTGGCGGAGACGTTCAGCGATCTCAAGCTGATCTCGGACGTGGGCGACGTGGAGGATCACGTGAAGCTCGTTCTTCGGGGAACGAACCGTCGGATCGTGGACCTCGAAGTGTCCTCTTCCTGCAACGCTTCGGAGCCGAAGTGGACGCTGTTGGGAACGCACGGGACCCTGACCTCGGATGGGACAACGAGCCGGATCAAATACTTTGATCCGGAGAAACTGAGCGATCTGAGCGTTGTAAGGGGGCCTGCAGTCGGACGAAAATATGGCAATGCGGATGAGATCCCCTGGGAGGAAAAGACCGTGCCTTCAGAGGGTGCGGTGCCTTATGATCTCTACGACAACGTATATGCCGTCCTCCGGGAAGGAGCCGGGCAGGACATCTTGCTCGGCGAAGCTCGCGAGGTCGTTCGCATCACCGAAGCGGCCCGTAAGAAAAGCGGATTCTACGGCGGCGTGTCCCGGTCGTACAGGCCGGAGCGTTAGGCGGAAAAATTTCACTTCAGAGACGCGGAGAACGCAGAGAGCCTCCCCGGAAAGTGGGAGGCTCGCCGTCTCACTTTCTCACTTTCTTCCTTCTGCGGGCTTTGCGCACTTTGCGGTGAAAAAAGAAAAACCTGAAGGTGAGTTGGTATAAAACGTTGCCTTGAAAACTAAAAACGACAAGCACCAGAGGGAGGATAAGATGAAAAAGCTAATACTTCTAATGGTAGTATTGGGAGCGTAATAGATGGCTCCAGTATTGTAGGAAAAACAGTCTCTGCTACATCAGTATTGAAACTGATATTGGGATGATGATCATCAAAGCCGAGGTTGCCGGAGCAGCCCGCCATCACCGATATATGAGCGATGAGACTTATCGCAAAGAATGCGCCGTCCGGGCCGGGGCCGAAGCCACCGTTTCCGGGTTAACGCGTGCGCATGGCAGGAAAAAATCGCAGCACCGAAAACAGGGCAGGACCAGGTTACAACTGATATTCGCCGCACTTGCCTGTAACGTCAAGCGGTTCATCCGGCATGGGAAGCAGTATGCCTACTTGGTGCCTAAAATGGTAGGATTACCATTGTTTTTAGGCACAGAAGCCGAATATTGAGCTTTAGAGGTCTTTTTTTATATCAGATCGCCTACTATTTCAAATATCAAGCGCTTCAGAGTTTTTTCAAAGAAGGCATGACTGAGTTCGGAGATTGACGCCCCAAAGAACGCCAATTCAAAAAAGGACCAAATCGACAGAATCATTCATCTGGCCGAAATCGGTGGTCTCCCGTTTCTTCGTATCTTTGACACGCTACACATCCCAAACGCAGTGTGGTCGGAGACCGTCGAACAGGATCGTGTTCTGCAAGGCGATGTTTTGGGGCTGAGCATTGTTCAACGGCACACCCTGCTCCAATCAGAGGGCACACAGTTCATCCGGGAAAACGGTCTTGAAAATCTGCATGCTGGTGAATGCGAATCCCTTTACCCTTGCCAGCAGATAGGGGTGTCCATTTTGTTGACCGATGACCTGGCTGTGCGGGAGCAGGCCAAGCGTCTGAGCCTGACACCGGTGGGCTCTCTCGGTATCGTGGTCGGAGCTTACTGCCTGGGACATATCTCGCTGGCGGAAGCGGAGCGTCACATCACCGATCTCTACGACGTGAGCAGCCTTTTCGTCACAAGGGCGGTTGTGGAACTGGCCGTCGAGCAACTGCGCAAGCACTCTGATCAGGGCTGACGTGAGCGCGGGGCCGTTTCAGGACGAGCTTGCAAGGCTTGGCTACGGAGCTAAATGGGCTAACCCAACGTTTGAGGGTGCCACCAACGTGGAAATTACAGAGAAAGCTCCGATAAGAATTTTGAAGTTCTTTGCATCTCTGCGGTGAAATTATCAGTTTCCTATCGAGCAAAGGAGAAACCGGATTGGATCGGGAAGCGGATCAGACCATTCAGAACCAGCTTCGGGCAAAAGGGAATCTGCCGAGGCACATCGCCATCATCATGGATGGAAACGGACGATGGGCAAAAGAGCGGGGATTGGATCGGAGCGAGGGCCATCGAGCGGGCAAAGAGGCTGTGCGAGGTGTGGTGGAGGCGAGCGGCCAATTGGGCATCGAGGTGTTGACGCTCTATGCCTTCTCGGTGGAGAATCGGAATCGTCCGTGGGGAGAGGTGCTGGCTTTGATGCGGATTCTTCGGGATGCCGCGCGCGAGGAGCTGCCGGAGTTGATGGAGAACAACGTGCGGATGATCACCGTGGGACGAACCGATGAACTTCCGAAAATCAGTCGGGAGGCCTTGCGATATGCGATCGAGCGCACTGCCGGAAATACGGGGCTGATCCTGAATCTGGCGTTGAACTACGGAGGACGCACGGAGATCGTGGATGCTTGCCGCCGGATGGCCTCCGAGATCGAGCGCGGCGAACTCACCGTGGAGCAGATCACCGAGCAGTGCATCTCCGATCACCTCTACACTGCGGGACTGCCCGATCCGGATCTATTCATCCGAACCTCCGGGGAAATGCGGCTGAGCAACTTCCTGCTCTATCAGATCGCGTACAGCGAAATCTACGTGACGGACGTGCTGTGGCCGGACTTCAGACGGGAGCATCTCTACCGGGCCATCGAGAGCTATCAGGGACGCGAGCGGCGGTTCGGGCGTACGAGTGAGCAAATTAAGGGATAAACGACGGAAAAGGGAACCGCACCGCGGAGACACGGAGAAGGCCAAAAAGGAGAAGGATGTGGAGCCTGTGATCGTTATTGAGCCTGGGGAGCAAGGAGGATACGTATTTGATTTCGCGCTCCTGCCGGGTTGCTGTTCTCAAGGGGATAGTGTAGAGGGGGCCTTAAATATCTCCGAGGCTATCGCAGGGTGTTTGAAGTCAAGGCTCGCAAGGGCTGTTCGAAGAAAAAGGTAAGCCGTGCCTGAAATCTCAAATCTCTGGAAACGGATACTCGTCGGCGTGGTGGCGATTCCCCTTATTTTGTTCGTCTCGGCAAAAGGAGGGCTATTGTTCCTCCTTTTCGTGGACGGTGTGATCGTCCTCGGAGCGCTCGAATTGTTCGGTTTGGAGCGGGCTAAAGGGCTGCAGCCGAACCGGGTGCTGGGCGTGCTGGGCGCGTTGGCCCTCTCCTCGGCGTTTTTCTTCGGGAAAAGCGACGCGGTCGTGCCGGTGTTGATCGGTATCGTAATCGTGCTTCTCACGGTGGAGCTTGGACGCAAAGAGGCGGGATCGGCGATCTCGAACGTGGGAGGAACGCTTCTCGGCGTGTGGTATCTCGGCATAGCGGGCGGCGCCCTGTTGTTGATCCGGGAGGGAACGGGAAGGTTCTCTTACAGCGAATCGGGCCGCGTGGTGATGCTGCTCTTTATGATGTTGTGGGCGATGGACACCGCCGCCTATTTTGTGGGACGACCGTTCGGGCGGCACCGGCTTTTTCCAAGAGTCAGTCCCAAAAAGTCGGTGGAAGGCGCGATCGGAGGATTTGTGGGATCGTTGTTCGTGGCGGTTGTATCTGCGCACACCTTCACCGCTTTTCTTTCGATGGGACATAATATAGCCCTCGGCACAATCGTCGGCATCGGGGGACAGGTGGGCGATCTAACGGAATCCTTGTTGAAGCGCGATGCGGGGGTCAAAGACTCCTCCGCGCTGCTTCCCGGACACGGGGGCATCCTGGACCGTTTCGACAGCCTGTTTTTCGCCGGGCCGTTGGCATACCTATATCTGAAAATTGCAGGAATGATTTAGCCCGTTTCACGTTTCACGTTTCACACTTTACGTTTCACGTTTTATTCTATTTCCTGAACCTTGCTTCCCATTGGAGATTGCTTTGAAGCGTATCCTCATCTTAGGCTCCACAGGCTCTATCGGAACCAGCACGTTGGACGTGGTGGATCACTTCCCGGATCGGTTCCCGGTGGCGGGATTGAGCGCCGGGAAGAATGCCGGGCTGTTGTTGGAGCAGGCAAAACGCTATCGGCCCGGTGCGGTGGCGATAGGAGACCCGGTGGCGGTCCCTGCGCTGAAGAGCGCTTTGACCCCGTTGGGGATTCGGGTATTCGGCGGACCGGATGCGGTTCTGGAACTAATCGAGGAAACTGCGGCGGATTTAACGGTGAATGCGTTGGTCGGAGCGGCGGGACTTTTGCCCACGATGAAAGCCATCGAACGGGGCATGGACGTGGCGCTGGCCAATAAGGAGTCGCTGGTGATGGCGGGCGCGCTCGTGATGGAGCGGGTCCGGGAACGGGGCGTGCGGCTGTTGCCGGTGGACAGCGAGCACAGCGCGATCTGGCAGTGCCTTGCCGGGAGCGATCACCCGGCCATTCGGCGGCTGATGCTGACCGCTTCGGGCGGGCCTTTTGTAGATTGGTCCGCGGAACGGATGGCCTCGATCACGCCGAAGGACGCGTTGGATCATCCCACGTGGAACATGGGCCCCAAGGTGACGGTGGACTCGGCTACAATGATGAACAAAGGGTTGGAGATCATCGAGGCGCACTGGCTTTTCGACATGGCTCCCGATCACATTCAGGTAGTGGTCCATCGCCAATCCATTGTCCATTCTCTCGTAGAATTTGTGGACGGCTCCACCTTAGCCCAGTTGAGTCCACCGGATATGCGATTGCCCATCCAGCTTGCGCTGACCTATCCGGAGCGATGGCCCCGGCAGGCGACTCCTTTGGATTTGGCGGCATTGGGCACACTGTCCTTTGAGTCGCCGGATCGGAAGCGGTTCCCTTGTCTGAACCTGGCCTATCAGGCCTTGGGGATCGGAGGCACGATGCCGGCCGTACTCAACGCCGCCAACGAAGTCGCCGTCCGGGCCTTCTTAGACGAGCGCATCCCGTTTACCCGCATCGCCGAACTCAACGAGCGCACCATGGCCCGGCATGAGGTGATCGCCCATCCGGGCTTAGAGGATATTCTAAAAGCGGATCGTTGGGCCAGCGAGGAATTGGTGATTGGTGATTGGTGATTGGTGAACCCCGCAACCCGCAATCCGCGGAGACGATAAAAGGAGAAATACACTGTGATTACTACCGCACTATCTTTTCTTTTCGTATTGGGAGTTTTGATTTTTGTGCACGAACTGGGGCACTTTGCCGTGGCCAAAGCTTCCGGAATTCGGGTGGAGCGCTTCTCGTTGGGGTATCCGCCTAAAATGATCGGATGGCAATTCGGAGAGACCGAGTACTGCCTCTCGTGGATTCCGTTCGGAGGGTACGTAAAAATGTCCGGTCAGTCGGACGTGGGCGAAGCGGAGAGCACGGGGAAGCCGTGGGAATTCGGCTCGAAAGCGCCTCACGTGCAGGCAGGCGTGATTGCAGCCGGCCCGGCCATGAATTTTATTCTGGCTTTTTGTATCTTTTTTATTTTCGTGCTCGCGGACGGCGTATCCGTACCCCCGACGACCGAGGTGGGCACGGTGGAAAAGGGATCGGTGGCCTGGATCGCAGGCGTTCAGGCCGGGGATCGCATCGTGTCGGTCGGGGATCGGGAGGTGTCCGATTGGACCGGCGTGGTGGAGGCGCTTTCCGGAATGAAGGGGACGGTCTTTTCCATACAGGTTCTGCGCGGGGATCGCGTCCTCGATCTCGAGGTGGATGGCCGTGAGGGAGCCTTGGAATCCTTCGGGATCGCTCCGTTTATTCCGGCGCGGATCGGATCGGTGATGAAGGACGGCCCGGCTGCACGTATCGGACTTTTGGCCGGAGATCGGATCATTTCCGTGAATGGAGAGCCCGTCGGGTGGATGAAGATGACGGAGATTATCCGGGCGCATCCCGGACAGCCGGTGACGTTGGAGTGGAAGCGCGGGACTCAGGTGCATAAGGCTCAGATCGTTCCGGAGGTGAAGACCGGATTCGATCTGGAGAATAAAAAAGTGGAATACGGAAGGATCGGAGTGGGATTGCAGATGGCTCAGAAGCGCGTAGGACCGTTCGCCGCGCT
Source organism: Candidatus Latescibacteria bacterium 4484_107 (assembly GCA_002059205.1). Lineage (GTDB taxonomy): Bacteria > Latescibacterota > 4484-107 > 4484-107 > 4484-107 > 4484-107. The sequence goes on along the minus strand of MVCQ01000012.1, from coordinate 2,359 downwards.
CTGGCTGGCCGCGAAGCAGACGGTTCTCGTAACTGCGGGTATCGTGGATATTATGCGGGGATTGATCAGCGGGGGGATTTCTCCAAAATTGCTCGGCGGCCCCGTGATGATCGCTCAGATGGCCGGAGAGCAAGCGCGTTTGGGGATAGAAAGTTTGTTCACGCTTATGGCTTTGTTGAGCGTAAATTTGGGCCTCTTAAATATCCTTCCTATTCCCGCTCTGGATGGCGGGCATCTGCTTTTCATCGCTGCGGAAGGCATCACGCGCCGAAAGCTTTCCCTCAAGCAAAAGATGGTGCTCCAGCGGATCGGTATGGCGCTGATCCTGCTTTTGATGGTCTATGTCACGCAGAACGATATTCTTCGATTGCTTCAGCTTCGATAGACTTTCGCTCTCACGCGGAAATACTCACCAAAAAGCCGCAAAGCACGCAAAGAAGCCCCGCGTTTTGGGACACGGATCAATGCGGATGCACACGGCTATCGCGCTATCCGTGTTCGTCCGTGTCCTGTTTCATTTATTTGCTTATCTCCTCGTTTCTTCTTTTCTGACCTTTTCAGCGCCTCTCCGATTTGCTCCAGGATCGGCACCCATTTTTCCGGATGCTCCTGATAGTGCGCGATGGTGGCCTGAAGCATTTCCGGAGTGACGCCGTATTCCCGAAAGAGACGCTCGTGGGCTTCGCGCAGTTGAACCGGCGCATCGGCGTATTGGTTCGTGGCTTGGCTCATCGCCACCAAAAAGGCAACGAACTGTTCGTCGGTCATGCGCTGATCGCTGGAACAGCCCGCATGCAGGAATGGGAGCAGGAGCAGGATCGGAAAAATCCGCATGAGAAGGGTTCCTGTTCCCGTGCGATAAACCGCACGGTTCGGTTTGTAGGGGGGATCCTCGTGATCGCCCTTTTTGTCTGTAGAGGACGAATACAAGATTCGCCCCTACGTCTATGCCGTCGAATCGGGATTGGTTTTCGGAGGGCGGGATCCGGATTCGTCCCTGCGCCGTCGAATACGGATCGGATACGTTCCGATCTCTTTGGCGTACGCTACCACCCGGATCAGCGTATCCGGGTTCACCCCGGGATACGTCTCTCCTCCGATGGCCAGCGCATAACCGCCTCCGGGCGCGCCGATGCGGATCGCGCGCTCCACAACCGGCCGCGCCGCTTCGAAGTCCTCGTAGAGATCCTTGCAATTCAGCCCGCCGGAGAAGAACACCTTGCCCTTCAAGTATCGCTTGGCGTGCTCGATCTTGCTGAATCCCCCCATATCCATCGAGGTCAATTTCATCACGTTTGCGTAAGTCTTGAAGTGATGATCGTTGGGGCCGTCGGCGTGCAGATACCGCGACTTTTTTCCGTACCGTTCGTAGATCGCCATGTTGTAGGGCATCACGAGTTCCCGGTACATCTCATCGGAAACGAACGCCGAGTTGTCGTCGCATAAACCGATGTCCTCGGTTTTGATTCCGAAATAGCGATCCTGGAAATCCTGGAGCTTGAAGAAGGCCTCCAACAACTTGCGAAACAGCTTGTGGATCAGTTCGGGCTCGGTGGACATATACGTGTATACCTTGACCGGGTCCATGATCGCGCAGGCGGCGGACAGCGGCGGATGGATCTGGAGTCCGCCGTTCACGGGCAAATTCAGTCCCATCTTTTCGACCTGCGCCTTTCGTTCCTCGTACTGCCGATATACGCGCTGGACGCCGGGGTGATCCGTCGGGTCGGGGATTTTCAGATTCTCGATGTCCTCCGGGCCTTCGAGTCGAGGGACGATCCGGGGAGACGTCTCGTCGGGATATTCCAGTTCGCAGTCGAAGTAGATGCCCTCGGATACCGGGCCGAGATCGCAGCTTACACCGTATCCCGTCCGATCATCGCCAAGCTCCTCAAACGCCCATTTCAGTCCCCGAACCTGCACCTCCAGGTTCAAGTCCATATCCGTGTAGTAGTCCCGGATATTAGTTCCGAACAGGTGGCTGTAGTAGCTGCCTCCTGTGCTGATCAGGATGGGAACCCGGTCGGGTTCCTGAAAACGACGGGCAATCTCCAGCCGCTTTTGGGAAGCTTCGATTTTGGCCGCGTATTTCCCCGGATCGAAATCAAGCATGGAATGTCCTTTCTATGTCGCCTCCGCCCGAAGGATTTTCGGGAAGCGTTCGGGGCTCTGTTTTAAGCCAACCTTATTCCACTCGATCATAAGCCCTTTCCGATGCACCGCAAAGCCGCAAAGCGCACCAGGAAAGACAGGAAATAATAACACTTGTTCTGCGTTTTGTCAAGGGTTTTGTCACGGAGGCATCCGTTTATCGCGTCGAGCGTTTTCGATCTTTCACGGAGACGCGAAAAGGCCAGGG